>NZ_JAPZRB010000240.1:0-13763 GCF_027531105.1 Microcystis sp. LE18-22.4A | reverse complement strand
AGATCTTCTTGGGAAATCTCGTAAGAGAGATTACCAACAAAAATAGACATAATACTTGAATCCTCGATCAATACTCGAAACGGTGTGGAGACACAAAATTCAGGGAGAAGCCGAACAATACTAAAGTAAAAGACTTACCGAGTTAATACTGAAAACGAACTTGAACACCAATCTTGACTCTCGCCTCGATCATAACACAGAAAGATTGGAGTTAATGTTAACTTTTATTCTCCAGGGAAAGAGACCGTTTTGGCTATCGGTGGCTACTCCCTCAACCGCCAGCTTTTTTTTCCCGACGAAATAACCAAATCATCAGGGCCACCACACCGATTTGTAGGGCAAAATTGGGTAAGGCGGTGGCTACGTCCCTTGCTGCCGCTAATTGGGCCAGAAAAACCACCGCACCAATAAAACCGGATGCCCCTAAACCGAGATAGATAAACTGTCGCAGACCTCGGTAGGGATTGGCCGCTTCCGCTTTCAAGCGCGCGTATTTTTGGGGATCGAGTCGAGGAGATTTGCTCATAAAAAAATTTTTCTAGCTCTGTATCTATTGTCCGTGATATAATCAGAAACTGGCAATGTGCCGATGTAGCTCAGTGGTAGAGTAGTTGATTCGTAATCAATTGGTCGTGGGTTCAAATCCCATCATCGGCTTGGGGTTTTACCTCCCCAAAGTTGACTCAGAAATACAGAAGTCCGGCTCAATAAATCCAAAAACCTTGTTGGATAAGACTTTTAGACTTTTTGGCCATCCAAAAGTGCCGGCCATTGGAGTAATCAGGGGGAAAATTCAGGTACTTTTTCCCTGAAAATGGGTAAAACCCCACACCAGGCTCCCACCAACCAACTTTTTCAGCAGCCCCTAGTTACTGAAGAAAAGGTTGAATGATTTCTGCGATCGCTTGACGTTGGCAATCGTCATATCCCCAGCGCTCTAGAAAGGCTTGATATTCTCCTTGTCCCGCGTTTAAACTGGTGGCTAATTGTTGTAATTTTTCCTCCAAGGCAGGCGATAATAACTGCTTAATTAGTTGACCAGTTTTTTCTTGGACTTTCTCAGAACCTTGGGCGTTTTCTTCGTCCCCTTGACCGCGATGATAGATGACCATTGCCGTGGACATAGCCAGATTTTTGACTAATAATTCATTGACAAATATCGGGGAAGTTTTTAAAGCAGTGATTACTTCTAAACTAGGATATTCACTATAGGATAAATCCCTGGTTAAGTAAGTAACAAAAAAACCTCTAGCTCCATTTTCTGTTGAGACTAACTCAGTAAATTTCTGAGTGATTGTATTGGCATCTAACAACTCAATTTGACTTAGTAAATCTTGAGTTTGTTGGATGGCATTTTCAAAAGTTACACCCATAACATCAATAGCCTTCTGTGAATTTTAAGAGAAAAATACTAAGCGTCTAAAGCATTTAACCAATTAGTTAAATCCTCCCATGTCGAAAAATCCAATAAAGCTTCCCCCGCTCGTTCCAGATCATCAATATTCAAGGTCATAATCCGACTCTCTATATCCACATCAATATCTCCTAACTTACGTTTAATCAGACGAACAATTAGATTTCTTTCTCTTGCTAAACCCTGTTCTAAACCCTGTTCTAAACCCCGTTCTAAACCGCGGCGCATCCAACTGGTGGTAATCTGCATAACTCCCTCCTGTTCGGGTTGAATAAATGTGCTAATCTCCTGTTGAAATTCTATCTCCTCGGACGAGTTGAGATTGAGATAGGTATCGACAAAGCCTGAAATCAATTGCATTCTAGCGGCATCTAATCTTAATGTTACCAATAATCTTAGACATTGTGCCTTAACTTTTGCTCTATCCCGAGGGGCAATTTTCATCTTGGCCATCAAAGCGGCGGCGACGGGATTAGCTTGATTGAGAAAATCTCGCCAATGCAAGCGATTTAACTGGACAACTTGATAGTTAAATTCTAACACTTTTAAGTCAGGAAACTCAATTTTGTATTGACGAATTGCTTCTTTTTGCGGACGATCATAGGAGAATATGACAATCGGATAAACTGGTAAGGCAAATTTTTGATGCAGACGAGCGAAATAAGTAAACATTCGCCGATTAAATTCCGGTTGAGAGCTAGACTGTGCTTCTAGATGAATTAAGAAAAATGATGATTGTCCTCGAAATTGCACTTGGGCGACTAAATCACTTTCATACTTTTCTCCTTCCGTGACATCGGTAAAGACTTCTTTGTCTAAAAATGTGATCTGATTAGGCTCTAAATAATTAATAATCTCAGGAAAAAACAACTGAATAAATTCAACAAAAAAAGTCGCAATTAATTCCTTAAATAAACGATCATGGTCAATAACATTATTCATACATAAGTAGTCGTGCAAAATTAATTTCTTGGTTAGGATAGGCACTCATGCAAAAGGCACTCATGCAAGAGGTAGTGAGATATGTGTAATTAATTTTGCCTAGGTACATAGCAGTTATCCTCATGGTGAGGTAGGAAGTTTTCGTTTTGGGTAGTCGGTCGCCGGCCGTCGATATCAAAATTAGGTTACACTTCATCTTGAGGAGAAAGGCGGTCAATTACTCGTTAAGACTACACCAGAACAGGGGGCTGCGGAGAAGCAGTTCGAGCATTTGTACTAAAATATCTAATAGACGGCTAACTGCTATATTTTCTGATGACGATATAAATAGCAAAAACTATAGACGAATAGCTATGAGCTTTGGTGAAGAATTTGAATTACTGCTGCGGGCCCGTTACCCTCTCATCTATATTACCACCCTAGAAGAAGAACGTCTCGAAAAAGCGATCGCCGATATTGCCAAACAGAGCCATAACCGTGCTGTCTATGTCTGGGATTTCGTGGATGGTTATCAAGATAATCCCAATAATGAGAACTTGGCTCGGCGTAATCCCCTGCAAGCTCTTGAATTCGTCGAAAAGCTGCCGACTAACATCGCCGCCATCATAATTTTACGCGATTTCCAGCGCTTTTTAGAAGATATTTCCATCGCCAGAAAATTGCGAAATCTGGCCCGTTCTCTGAAATCTCAGCCCAAAAACCTAATTATCGTCGCTCCCGAACTGTCTATCCCCTCGGATCTAACCGAAGTAATCACCGTCGTCGATTTTCCCCTCCCCAGTGGCGAAGAAATTAAACAGGAAATTCAGCGATTAATCGCTGCCACCGGACAACCCGTCAAAGAACCACTCCTCGATGAATTAGTGCTTTCTGCCCAAGGATTATCCCTAGAGAGAATTCGTCGGGTTTTAGCCAAATGTTTAGCCAGTCACGGCAAAATTGAGCCAGAGGACGTGGAATTAATTTTGGCAGAAAAACGCCAATCGATTCGTCAAACCCAGATATTGGACTTTTATCCCGCCACAGAGCAGATTTCTGACATCGGCGGCCTAGATAATCTCAAAGATTGGCTGATTCGTCGCGGTGGTGCTTTTAGTGAACGCGCCCGCGCCTACGGTTTACCCAATCCCCGGGGTTTACTATTGGTGGGAATTCAAGGGACGGGTAAATCCCTGACAGCGAAAGCTATTTCCCATCATTGGCACTTACCGCTGCTGCGTCTAGACGTGGGGCGTTTATTTGGCGGATTGGTGGGAGAATCGGAATCGCGTACCCGTCAGATGATTAATCTCGCCGAAGCTTTAGCTCCCTGTGTGCTGTGGATAGACGAAATCGATAAAGCTTTCGCCGGAGCGGAGGGAAAAGGCGACGGGGGAACCACCGGGCGGGTTTTCGGGACTTTTATCACTTGGTTAGCCGAGAAACAATCGCCGGTTTTTGTCGTCGCTACAGCTAATAACATCCAATCTCTGCCCCCGGAAATGTTGCGAAAAGGACGCTTCGATGAGATATTTTTTGTCGGACTACCTAGCCAAAAGTCCCGCGAGGAGATTTTTAGCGTTCATTTAGGGAAAGTTCGGCCCCATAATCTGAAAAGTTATGATATAAAGCGATTAGCCTACGAAACTCCCGATTTTTCGGGGGCAGAAATCGAACAAACCATCGTGGAAGCGATGCACATCGGTTTTAGTCAAAATCGCGACTTTAGCACCGATGATGTGCTTGAGGCCGCTAGTCAGATTATCCCCCTAGCTCGGACTGCCCAAGAACAGATTCAATTTCTACAGGATTGGGCAAAGTCCGGTAAAGCTCGTTTAGCCTCTCGCGATGATCGTTTTAATGTCAATTCTAGCAGTTAATTTAGCACCAATATGAAGCGTTTATCTGGTTTATTGCAATTTATGCTCGGTTTTGTCATGGGAGTGGCGATTTTGGTCGGTGGGGCTACTGCTGTCGCCTATATGCTTCTCTCCGGTATGAATTCTAATCCTCCTAAACCCGTCTTTACCGAGGAGAAAAAAGAGGAAACTAAGGAGGAAAAAACCGCCGTCAAACCTTCTCCCATCCCTACTACTCCCGTCCAAGAACAACCCCAAGCTGAGGTGAAAGAGTCTCCCACAGCTGCACCAGCACCAAAAGCTTCCCCGAAACCCAGTCCCGAAGCAAGAAAAAGAGAAGCCACATCCGAGGGTTATCAAGCGCGGGTGACATGGCAAAGCGGTTTAAGTCTGCGCTCTCAACCTACCAGTGAATCGACTCGTCTCGGCGGTCTGGATTATAATACTAAAGTCAGTGTGGTGGGAACCAGCAGCGATGGCCAATGGCAGCGCATACGTCTGTCCGATGGTCGCGAAGGTTGGATTAAAGCGGGTAATATTTCCAGAGTCCAGTAAATAGGGTTTGCGGCAAAAAGTTTTTCCTGGGGGCAGGGTGTGGGGTGTGGGGTGTGGGGTGTAGGGTTTTACCTTTTCAGGTGGTCAATTACCTAATTTTCAGGGAAAAAGTCCAGGAATTTTCCCCCCGCTCACTCCAATGGCTGGTACTTTTGGATTTCAAAAAGGTCTCAAAGTATTATCGAACAATGTTTTTAGATTTATTCAGCAAGCCCTAGGGCTGGCTGAATAAATGTGAAATGTAGGCAAAGTAAGGGTTTTGGGGCTTTACGAGCGAAACAGGTGCAAGATTTTGAGAGAATCATGTTTCAAAACCTTACATCTTCATCGGCCCGCGTCCTGTAGGGGCGAAGCATTCGGGCATAACCTATCGCTGAAACCCTAGATTTCCTATCCGAATGCTTCGCCCCTACTTTTTGCCGCAAACCCTATTTAGAAGGGATAGATTTTCTAAATCTATCCCTTTCCCTTAATTCAAGAACGATTATCGCGATTAACTTTTCTGATTAACCAATAACTTGCCGCTAAAGCTAGGGTTCCCACGGTGAGGGCAATTAAATCATCTTTACTGTATTTATTGGGATCAAAAATAATAATTTTTCGAGAGATGGCAATCAGGGCAGTAACTACGACTAATTCAACCTGTACGATGTGTTTTCTTAAGTAAGCAGTGACGTTTTCTAATAACTCTAAGGCGATCAAAATATTGAGAAATAATCCGAAGATTTCAATTAAAGTTTTACTAAAAAAACCGACGGGTTCCGTGGTAAATAAATCTTTGATTAGGATAACTACTAAATCATAAAGAGAAACAATAATAACAACAATTAAGGCTACGGATAAAACCTTAGAAACTATGTTTTCGATGAGATGAATCGACTTCATGAAATCTTCATCGCGCCATTGTTGACCAAAATTGATAAGTAGTTTCCGTATCTGTTTGAGCATGATCGATTAAGTAAAAATTATTATTGTATTTTATTGCTAATTGTTCTATTTAGCTAACAAGTAAGCTGATCCCCCCTTAATCCCCCCTTTATAAGGGGAGTATCTGACAATTTTTAACATCTAAGTGGGTGGGTGGAATTAAATATAAAATGAACGTAGGTTGGGTTGAAGCATGAAACCCAACGCCCGCATGGGTTACGCTACCGCTAACCCATCCTACAAATAATTGTGCCTACCTACTTACCTAGTTAGAAATAATTTTACTTGAAGAAGGCTTCCCTAGAAAAAAAATCTAGGTGCGATCGCTATTAAGTCAACCGCACCCCAAACTAATACAAATGCTCGCATCTAGCTAACATCATCGTGAGCGAAACGATTATAGAGGAAGTCGAGGGCATAGTTACGCAGACGATAATATTCAGGGTCCTCCATAATTCTCTCCCGATCGCGGGGACGGGGGAAATGAATATTCATCACTTCGCCGATTTTCGCTTCTGGTCCATTGGTCATCATTACCAGCTTATCAGCGAGGAAAAGGGCCTCATCGATATCGTGGGTAATCATCAACACCGTACAGCGTTTATCTTGCCAGATTTTCAGCAATTCTTCCTGTAATTCCTCTTTGGTAATCGCATCCAACGCACCGAAAGGTTCATCGAGAATCAACACTTCGGGACGGATAGAAAGGGCCCGGGCGATCGAAACCCGTTGTTTCATCCCCCCGGAGATTTGGGGAGGGGTTTTGTCCATAGCTTCGGTTAAACCCACCATCGCTAAATGTTCGCGCACGATCGAGCGTTTTTGTGCTTCCGGAGCATTGGGAGACACCGCATCTACCGCGAGATAGACATTTTCAAAAACACTTAACCAAGGCAATAAAGCATAGTTTTGAAACACTACCATGCGATCGGGCCCGGGTTTAGTAATTTTCTTGCCGTTAACTTTAACAATGCCATCGGTGGGAGAAGAAAAACCCGACACCATATTTAATAGGGTCGATTTACCGCAACCAGAGTGACCGATCACACAGATAAATTCACCTTCATTGATGTTGAGATTAACATCCTTGAGGACAGTGTAGGGGCCTCTAGGAGTGGGATAAACCTTAGAAACTCCTTCAATGGTAACAAAAGCTTCTTTACTGGGGGCCTGGGTTGCCCGGTTAACTGTGTCAGTGGTGGTGTACATGATTAGTCTTTGGGGGAAATTAGATAATAGGAGCAATGACCGGGGATAATTGGCTAGGAATTATCCCCTTAGTCGATTTTTAGGCAATTTTACGGGTTTCTACCGCACTAGGACGAGCATCAATAGCCACTTCGGCCATAGTGATGTTTTGTTTGATCTCTAAACTATTGAGATAACCGATCGGATCCTCGGCATCAAACTCGATACCATCGAATAAAAGGATCGGTGTGCGACGATATTTAATATCCCCTAGACCCAATTCCCGGGCCGCGGTACTAAAGACACCCACCCGACAGACGCGTTCGAGAATTTCTACCCAGTTACGGGGGAAAGGAATGTGGCCCCAGCGCGCCATTTGGGTCATCATCCAGAGGTGTTCGGTACGACTGGGACGATTTACCCCTTCTCCAAAGAACAGATGGTGTGCATATTCTTTCATTGGTCGATCGAGACTGCACGCGTAGGAGTTAGGATCACCCAGTTGGATATAATCGATATTGGTACTAAGATACTGACGACTGGCGAGGATTTGACGAATTTCTTCCTGATTTGTTTCCGAGGCACAGTAGCGACAACCTTCCAGCAGTGCTTTAACTAAAGCGACGTGGGTATTAGGGTATTTATTGGCCCAATCTTCCCGGACTCCCAGGGCCTTACCCGGGTGGCCCTGCCAGATTTCTAAGTCGGTAGCGACGGTGTAACCGATGCCTTCCATGGCGGCCCGTAGGTTCCAGGGTTCACCGACACAGTAACCGTCAATACTACCGGTTTTCAGGTCGGCTACCATTTGGGCCGGGGGAATAGTTTCGAGGTGAACGTCTTGATCGGGGTCAATACCAGAGGCCGCTAACCAGTAACGCAGGAGCAAATTGTGCATGGAGGAGGGGTGAACCATGCCAAAAATATGGCGCTGTTCCCGCGATTCCAATAGCATCTGTTTTAAGGCGTTACCGTCAATCACTCCCTCGTCATAGAAGCGTTTAGCGAGGGTGACACCGTTACCGTTACGAGTCATAGTCAGGGCGCTGACAATCGGCAAAGGTTGCTCCTGATAACCACCGACGGTTAACCAGGTGGGCATTCCTGAAGGCATTTGCGCCCCGTCGAGGAATCCCCCTGCGATCCCGTCCACAATGCCTCGCCAACTGGTTTCCCGGACCAAATTCACCTCATCTAGACCATGTTTAGTGAAGAATCCCTTTTCTTTGGCCACTGCTAGGGGCGCGCAAGCGGTGAGGGGAACAAAACCGATTTCTAGATTGACTTTTTCTAAACCGTGACGGGCAATTACTTCGACTTTGCGGGCGCGCAGTTTTTTGATCCGTTTTTGTTGGTTGAGGAAATAGATAATCTCGCTCCGGAGACTGTAGTAACTCGGGTGTTCTACCACTTCCATGCGTTTGCGGGGACGGGGGATATCCACTTCCAAAATACCGCCAATTTTTGAGCCGGGGCCGTTGGTGAGCATGACGATGCGATCGGATAATAGCACCGCTTCATCCACATCGTGCGTCACCATTACCGAGGTCATTTCGTATTCTTCGCACAGCTGCATTAACTGTTCCTGTAGATTACCTCTAGTCAGGGCATCTAACGCGCCAAAGGGTTCGTCTAAAAGGAGGACTTTCGGACGGATAGCTAGGGCGCGAGCGATCGCTACCCGTTGTTTCATCCCCCCCGATAATTCGTTGGGACGTTTATCCACTGCATGACGAAGATTGACCAGATCGATATATTTTTCGACTTCAGCTTTTCTTTCGTCTTCTGATAGTTGGGTGAGAACTTGATCGACGGCCAGAGTGATATTTTCTTTGACGGTTAACCAGGGTAAAAGGGAATAGTTTTGGAAGACTACCATGCGATCAGGCCCCGGTTTTTTAATGCTTTGACCTTGCAAAGTAACCACTCCTTCCGTGGGCAAATCTAAACCAGCGATCATGTTTAAGAGGGTGGATTTTCCGCAACCAGAGTGACCGATGAGGGAGATAAATTCCCCTTTTTTTATCTGTAAATCAATCCCTTTCAAGGCCACATATTCACCGCCACCACTGAGAGGGAAGACTTTATCAATATTATCGACAGCGACAAACAAACTCATATTTTTTTCTCCTTAAATTTCCTCAAGTTTCAGTTATTTGAAAATGGGGAAACTTTCCCCATCGATTCCCTATTGACGAACGATTTGATTTTGCAACCAAGCCATAAAGCGATCGAGTAATAAACCCACACCACCGATATAAAACAGAGCGAGAATAATATCGCTGATGTAGTTATTTTGGTAGGCATCCCAGATAAAGAAACCGATACCGACGATACCCGACATAACGATTTCAGCCGCAATAATCGCTAACCAAGCTAAACCGATCGCAATTCTCAAACCAGTGAAGATGTAGGGAAGTGCCGAGGGAATTAATATCTTGAAGAAGAATTTTTTGCTGGACAATTGCAAGACTTGTTTAACGTTGATATAGTCTTGGGGAATTTGTTGGACACCGACGGTGGTATTAATCAAAATCGGCCAAACTGCGGTAATAAAGATCACGAATAAAGCAGCAGGTTGGTTTTGTTGTAAAGCGGCCAAAGATAGGGGAACCCAAGCAAGAGGAGGAACTGTTCTTAGGAATTGGAAAAGGGGATCGAGGGCCTTATTTAAGAAGGAATTTAAACCGACCATAATCCCAACACCAATACCAACCACTGCGGCAAAAGAATAACCGATTAATACCCGTTGCAGACTCGCTAAAGTTTGCCAGAATAGTCCCTTATCAATGCCCCCACGATCAAAGAAAGGATACATTAAATAAGTACGAGTCCGTTCATTGGTGATTAGGTCGGATGGGGGGGGTAATTTGATTAATCCCACCATCGAGACTAATTGCCAAACAATCAGAAAACCTAAGGTACCGATAATGGGGGGAAGAATGTCTTGGGAATGCTTTTTCCAGAATTTACTGAAGTTGAAACCATCTTTGCCTGTTCTGCTGACGCTACTTGCCATTTTGCCGTTTTCCTTTGTTGAAGATAAAGTTACTGGATTGGGAAGAGAAGAAAACACTTTTGGGATTAATAGACTAGATATTTTATGCCCCTAGCCTATCGAGAAAAGCTCGCTATTTTTTGATCGCCAAACTATCGAGATAAGCTTGGGGATTGGCAGGATCAAAAGTTTTGCCATCAAAGAATTTTTCGACACCGCGGGAGGTACTGGTGGGAATATCGGCCGCAGGAACTCCTAATTCTGTGGCTGCCGCTTTCCAAAGATCCTCGCGGTTAACTTTGTCGATTAATGCTGAGGCAGTGGTTAAAGTTTCTTTCGGCAAGAAACCCCAACGAACACTTTCGGTTAAAAACCAGAGATCATGACTCTTGTACGGATAGGAAACGCTACCGACGGGATCTTTCCAGTAGAAAACCCCTTTATTTTTGTCGGTGATTTCCGGTTTGCCGTCACCCATTTTCTGTATTCCTTTGAGGGGACCGGCGATAATTTCTTCTTTGAGGTTGAAATAAGCCGGTTTAGCGAGAATTGCCGCCGCTTCTGCCCGATTTGCCTCTTGATCGAGCCATTGCTGCGCTTCTATAATTCCTTTTAATAGGGCCTTGGTGGCTTTCGGGTTTTTATCCACCCAATCGGCGCGGACAGCGAGGTATTCTTCCGGGTGATAGGGCCAGATTTCTGCGGTTAAAGCTGACATAAAACCGATCTGATCAGCCACAATTCTCGCCGGCCAAGGATCACCGGTACTAAACGCATCCATGGTTCCCGTTTTCATGTTGGCCACGGTTTGGGCGGCAGGAACCGCAATTAGGTTAATATCCGTATCGGGGTTAATACCACCGGCGGCTAACCAGTAACGAATCCAGAAGTCTTGGTTAGCTTTCGGGAAAGTATAGGCGGCTTTGAAGGGAGTTCCCGTCGTTTTCATGCCGAGGATGTAATCTTTGGCGGGTTTTAGGTCTAAACCGATATTTTTGCCCTCGTGTTTACCCGCAATCGCAATTCCGTTACCCTGGGTGTTTAACTGCGCCAACACATACATGGGGACTTTAACGTTATTTTTGGTGATTAGTCCCTCAGAAATTAGGTAAGGCATGGGCATTTGCCACTGTCCCCCGTCAATTCCGCCCGCATCTGCCCCAATTTCGACGTTATCTCTAGCGGAACCCCAGTTTGCTTGTTTGGAGACTTCCACATCGGGCATCCCGTGTTTGGCGAAAAAGCCTTTTTCCTTGGCAATAATTAAGGGTGCGGCCTCAACGATAGGAATATAACCTAATTTAATTTTGGTGGTTTCAGGAGCTTGTTCCGGGGCGATGGCGACGGGAGAAGCAACCGGGGCAGCGGGCGCGGTGGTGGTGGTTCCACCCGTAGTGTCGGGGGGATTACCCACACAACCTTTCAGGACAACAACCCCTGCCGCTGAAACCGCCGCCGTGGTTAAAAATTTCCGTCTCGAAAAATTTGACATAGAATCTCCTACCTGCTTGCTAAAGCAAATATGTGTGCTGAATTATGGGTAAAGGAATCCCTCGCTAAACTTTCCCTCTAGCCCGTGCTATAGAAATTTAGCTATGGAATATCTAAACTCGATTGAACTTACTAAATAAGTCTAGCGGAATTTGGAAAAAATAATTAATCCGATCGAGAATTTTATTTACAAAAATTTAATTCGATTGATAAGAATTAATTAAGACCATTGATATATCTAGCTTCTAGCCACTTAAAAAGGTTTCCGTAGGGCGCTGGAGCAGGGGTGATGGGGTGATGGGGTGATGGAAGTGGGGAAGTGGGGAAGTGGGGAGATGGGGAATTGGGGAATTGGGGAAGTGGGGAAGTGGGGAGATGGGGAATTGGGGAATTGGGGAAGTGGGGAATTGGGGAATTGGGGAGGTGGGAGAAACAACAAAATGAGCCAAGGGTGAGTTTTAGGAATGCGGTTCCTTCCGGCTTGGTAGAATGGACAATATGCTTTCACCCCAAAGTAATGACCAGATCTAAAAAGCCAAAACCACCGAACTCCTCTGATTCGCCTACCTCTCCTTCCTTGGCTCTGTCTTCCCTACATTTTCGTCTCCAAGCTTTAGAGGAGGAGCATCAGTGGCTCCTCAAGCAGATTGGCAGAAAACGCAACGAACTGAAGAAATTCCTCGACCAGATGCGTTCCTTAGCGACGGAGATTTTCCAGAGAGGGCAACCCCTCTATCAAAAACTTACCGACCTCGACCGCGAAATACACGCCCTTTTTGACGAAATCCTCACTGCTAGAAAATTGGGGCAGCAGACAAAAAAAAGGATTCTCGGAATTTACGAGACACTTCAGTTAACGGGGGTGATTAGCCCAAAATTTGAGGATGGAGATGAAGAACTTGACGAACTTTTCGGAGACGAAGGACCGGAAGGATCATCAGAGCAATCCGCGCAGGATTTCTTCTCTGGGGGAGACTCCTACGGCCGTCACGATGATGGAACAGAGATATCACCTGAAAGCTCGCCTAAATCTCCTGAATCTAGACAAATACGCCGCACTTTCCTGAGAATGGCCGAGATTTTTCACCCCGACAAGGTTACAGACCCCGAAACTCGGATGCGTCACAATGAGATCATGAAGGAGGTCAACCGTGCCTATAAAGAGGGAGATATTGCCAGACTGCTGGAAATCGAACGACAGCATCAAATGGGGGACTCTTTCGAGGTTGAAGGCTCATCGGAAAGCGACCTTAAACGACAGTGCGAGAAGGTTGAAACCAATAACGAACTACTCAAAAAGCAGTACGAGAACCTGAAGAGAGAACTGCGATCGGTGCGAAATACCCCGGAAGGCGAGATGGTGAGGGCCAGTCGCGCTTGTGAGAAGGATGGCATCGACCCGATTGAGCAAATGCTAGAGGAGATGAAATTACAAGTTCAATCCACCGAAAAAATCTATAATTTTGTCCGTGACTTCCGCGATAAAAAGATAACGGTTAAAGAGTTTCTGCGCGGACCGGTCAGGATGGGCAGAAGCCCGGAAGAGATGGAAGACATTCTTGATCAACTTCTGCAGCAACTTCGCGGAATCAGCCGTTGAAGAGAGAAAGCCAGTATTTAGGGTATGCTGAAAAAGTTTTTCCCGGTGGCCGAGTGTAGGGTTTTACCTAATTTTTAAATCCGTTGGGTAACGCACAGAAAACGGGTTTCTCCGAGAAACCCGTTTTCTACTCATGCAAAAGACAAAAGGGGGAATAAATAATCAGTTTTTAATAACCAGATTTAGTATGATTTTTGATCTGCCCTAGAGTATTGCTATCACCTTTGACAAAATCACTAATCGTACAAGTATCGAGCAAAACCAGCACTAAATCACCTCATCTTCTCTAGGTGGGGAAAGTTCCTTTCTATAAGCTTCAAAAATAATACCATCACTTACACCTTGAAAATTAAGGATAGTTGACGACCATTGAGACTGTTCTTTTGTGGTAATTAAAAGCTGTATTGCTTCTCGAATCAAAGCATTCTGGGATTTGTCTGTAGAGTGAGATAAAGCCTGTAGTTGCTGACTTAATTCATCTTCCAGATAAAGGTTGAAGTTCATAACTTAAACAAATATCAATTAACTTTATTATAACAGGATAACTTCTTTCTTTTCTGGGCTGAGATATTTATCAGCATTTACTATGCTAATAGCAACCTGATCAGCTTTTTGATCAACTTTACTGCCCATAATATAACACCACCTTCCCAACTGATAACCGATAACTCTTTCATTGCCTTAATAAAATTTAACATTAACGCCATTTTCTCAAAAAAATCGACCCGCCTAAGGGCGGGAAAGAAAAGGAAAAAGAAAAAATAGGGAATGAGGGTAAAAGGGGAAAAAAAGGGGAAAAGGGTTACAGAG
>NZ_JAPZRB010000012.1:0-3837 GCF_027531105.1 Microcystis sp. LE18-22.4A | reverse complement strand
ATGTCTGTTGATATACCTAGGGTGAGAAAAGCAGTTATTACAGAAGAAACAAGGCTCATTTTGGATGAGTTACGGCGGTTTCGTCATCTGGTGAGAAGTGCTTATTCTTGCCAATTAGATGAGGAAAAGGTTTTAATCATCGCCCATCAAATTGTTAATTCTTATCAAACCATAATCAATGACATTCAATTGTTTTGTAATAATTTAAGTAAGGGAAAAACTTAATTAAAGATAACCCAATTTACAAGATCACCTTCGGTGCGCTTTCAGCGAGTGGCGTGCTGCTATGCAGTGCCGTAGGCATCCCACTGAATCTAAGTAAAGAGGACTGACGCAGGTACGCTACCCGTAGGGGCAATTCATGAATTGTCCCTACGGTTAGACAAGATTTATAGTGCTATTGCGTAAGTCCTAACACCTTAAATCAAATATTGTTGGGTTTCGTTGCCTCAACCCAACCGACAAGATCTGCGATCGCACTTAAGTCATCATGCAAATTAAGCAGCAGGATATTCTGTTTGTACTCCCAGTACCCAACCCACTGAATCTACCGCATTACCAGCGATAAGTTCCTTTGGAGGATCTAGAGTAATGGTTACTGTTTGGCTGGAAATATTGACAGAAACATTGTGAGAATAAGTTGATTCAGAGCCTTGAATTCCTAAAGGAATACCCAAGAATGAGAGACCGACCTTGACTGTTTGCTCAAAGGTTTTTTCGATGCTTTCATAATCGGATGATTTGACGGTAATTTTTACAGAAGGATAATTAGAAATTGCTACTCCTGTGACGAACCCGAAAGGCCCGGACTCACTAAAGTCAATTTGTGGCTTTGGAGAGAATTTAAAGCCAGAAACATCATTATCACCGTTTTTGATAGCATCCTTGATCGGTTTAGTCCAATACCAATACTGATTGGGATTAGATTGGTCATAGGCTACTGGCCCATAATTGACTAAAGTGACTCCCGTGTAAGTTAACTCAATGTCTGTTGTGTTGGAACTTGTAGCAATGTGATCTGAAAAATAACTGGCTTCTGCATCAACAGAAAGCGTAAATAAATCCAAAATTGGAATATTGATACTTGCGCCACCAGCTATAGAAACTCGGAATTCGCTTTCTGAATAACGACTTACTGACAGTTTCAGAGATATCGCATTGTTTATGGCTTTCAAACCATTCAAGATGTCTGATAATTGAGTCGCTATTTTATAAGCTGGATGATATACTTTATCATCAGTCTGTAAACCACCATTGTCTGACGTGGGACTTTGAACAGCCTTAAGAGCGCGTTTGAGGTAAGCTTGATTCATCGTTGAAGCATTTGCAAGAGGAATCACACTATTTATCGCATCAAGATAGTTAGCCAAAACAGGAATAATAGGCTGACCACTGCCAGGAGTTTTGTTGAGTAATTCGTCGAGATTTATAGCTCCTGCCATTGCAGTTAAATTAGTTGCAGGATCAGCCCAATCAGCGGCAATCTTGCCTATAACCTTGTCAATAGGTTGTCCATCCCCTTCAGGAAAACTGCCGTAAGCTTGTTTCCAAGCATTTAACAAAGCAACTTGCTGATCGGTCGCATCTCGATAAGCTTTGTTAAGCTTTGCTTTGTCTGTTGATGATAGGGAATAACCTACCTTACTAAAAACGTCAATATAAATTGAGTTAAAGGACTGATCCAACTGCCTTGGAGTATTATTGGTCGTAGCCAGAGCAAGACTATTAGTAGCCGAACTACCTAAAGCATCAAGATAGTTAGCCAGAACAGGAATAATAGGCTTTCCACTTGCTGGTGTAGCATTTAATAGCTCATTAAGATTTAGAGCGTTTTCCATTTGGGTTAGAGTTGTTGGAGGATTAGCCCAGTCACTGGCTATACTCTTTACAACACGGTCAATCAGTTCCCCGTCTCCTTCGGGAAAATGACCATAAGCTTGCTTCCAGGCATTTAATAAAGCTACTTGCTCATCTCTTACGTCGTATGGAGAAGGTAGAGGTTGATTGGTAGAAGTGGCTTTTAAAGCCGAACTGATCCAAGTGTAGGTTTTGGCATTAAAGAGGTCAGGATTGCTTGGATTTTGCCAATAATAAGGGAAATTCCCTAAAGCTCCTACCATAAAAGATTCAAGGGGTTTTGAGCCAAGTGCAGATCCTAAAATACTGGCAGCTTTTGCTCTTAACTCTTCTATAATTGGCTGAACGTTAGAGGGATTTACCACATTGGATTCTGGCTCAGTTGCCAAGTAATTAAATTCATATTCAGCAGTCAAATTAAGAGCGTCTTCGAGTAAACATCGGACTGTAACGGTGTTATTTCCAGTTCCTAATTGCCATTCATTCGGAGTACTGCTATTTAACTGCCAAGTTTGCGTTGCAGCAGTATAGCTTAAGGAAGCAGCTGCAAATCGGTGATTTGTAGTGACAGAAATCTGATAAGTGTAATTGTTGTTTATCGTAACTTGTGCTGATCTCACATAGTTAGGTGGCAATGTAAAGTTGTCTCCATTGCTAATCATCCAATCTTGTGTTGAGTTAGAGCGATTCGCCCATCGAATAGTGAAGTTTGCCATTTCATCGTCCTCTATTTTCCTGATTTTTTGAATTAAAAGTGATTTGTTTAATCACCTTTGATACCAGAATAAGTTTTATTTTGAGTAATGGCAATCTCTAAAGTTAATACTTTTCTAATAGGTTTTTTTGAGTAGAATATTAACTTTTATATTAGATTTATATTAGATTTGTATTAGATTCAAAGGGTGACTTTATGGTATGACTCCCTCATCCCTGAAAGTAGAACAAATGAATTAATCTGTCGGCTAAAATCATCAAAACCCTTTTACCCTCTGACTTGTAGCGGTTTTAGGGGATGAAAAGAAAGCCGCAAAAAAGCGATCGCAATTCTTGAAAACAGACAGCGATCGCCTTCTTCCTTGAATAAAGAGATGCTATGATTAGATGATGAGTATTACTGTTTAAACAAGTATCATTCTCATGGCACAATCAATTTACGAAGGAACTTGGGAAGAAATTGCCGCCTATGCTTCTGAATTAAAAGGGCGAAGAGTTAGGCTAACTGTACTTGATTCTGTATCAGACGAAGAAAAGATACCCTCTAGTAACTCCCTCGCTGAAGTCCTTAAGGGAAAAGTGGGTATCATTGAAGGGGTTTCCCCAGACCTTTCTACCCACACAGGAGAAAAATTTGCCGATTTAATGCAGGAAAAACAGCTAAAAAGAGGGGACTTGTCTTGATTTTGTGTGATGCTTCTGCGCTTATTGCCTTACTAAGTCGAAGCGACAATAACCATCAACGCTGTGTTGCTGTTTTACCCTTTTTACAACCTCCTCTGATGAAAAGAAAAAATTAAAAAGCGATCGCAATCCTTGAAAACAGACAGCGATCGCCTAACTTTTAACTATCACAAGCAACATTATTGGAGGGCTGATAATTCTTCCCGAAGAATACGGCGTAAATCGGACTGAGTGAGCGATCGCTCAGAAGGAGATTGGATATATTGTTTTAAAGCCTCATTAATTAGGGTTTGATAACCCATTCCTGCGGTTTCAGCCTGTTCTCGAAAATAAGCTAGAATCTCATCATCTAGATAAATGGTAATGCGTGTTTTTCCCTGAGAGGAAATGAGCGCCCCTCGTTTTCCTTTAGAAAAATCATATTCCTTTCTCATAAGTTTTTCGGCTCTTCGGGAATTGTTATGCAAATAATTAACTTAAAATAAAATTCGATGAGAGCGCCTACGCTCAAAAGTAGCTGAAATCCATACAGGGAAGGACTTAAGGCACAAACAGGTTAATACCAAAAGATAGACAATTGAG
>NZ_JAPZRB010000620.1:0-33590 GCF_027531105.1 Microcystis sp. LE18-22.4A | reverse complement strand
GATTCCTAAACCTCACGATTTAAGTTTCTGCTTCCACCACCGTCGCATACCACAGTTAAAAAACCATGTACTGTCTTACACAGAGTCCACAGACTTTCGCCCCATTTCAGAAGCCCGATTCCGTGTGTCCCACGGTACGTTTCCAGCTAAACGCTTCTTGTACTTGTTGCGCGCGACTTTTTACCCGGCCAAGCTTTTCTGGTCGGAACCCCCTAAGCCGAGTTTTCAAGGCTTCGGCCGTGAGCTCAGCCGAACGGTGCTGCGCCGTCCACTTGGTTTTCGAGACTGGCCTTTTAATTCTAACGTAAAGCCAACCTAGAACGGCGGGGTTTCAGACCCAAAATTTCCGATGAGTTTACCCTAAGAAAATATGCCAATTTCATTCAGAGTAGAACTAGCTTACCAATAATCGGCTATGAGTGAGCGCGGTTTTTTTCTGGATTTATCACCGGGGTTAGTGTAGTTCAAACTGGTATTACTTACCCAAGTTTTGGTTATCTGGTCAATGAAATACCGAAATATGCAAGAAAACGGAACCGCCGAGAATGTTTATAAGTTTTCTAGTACCTTATCTCCTTCCGATCCAAGCTATGTGGATAGAAGGGCTGATCTGGAATTGTACCAAGCTCTGATGAACAGTCAGTATTGTTATATTTTCAATTCTCGCAAAATGGGCAAGTCAAGTTTGACAGTACGCATCCAAACTCAAATTGAAGCCCAAGGAGTTGCCTGTTCCCGTATAGACTTAAATGAATTAGGGACATCAGTAGATCAATCTAGCTGGTATCATTCCTTAATTCTTGAAATTGCCGAACAATTAAACCTAAACATGACGGATTTAGAATCTTGGATCGCCAGTCAATCTGTTTCTAATGTTGGGTTACTTAGACAATTTATTAAAGAAATTTTATTGAGAAAAATTTCAACCAGCATGGTTATTTTTATTGATGAAATTGATGTGGTTAGAAAACTACCCTTTGCTACTGATGACTTTTTTGCTTACCTTAGGTCTTGTCATGAAAAGCGAGTTATTAATGCAGATTTTAATCGTATTTCATTTGTTTTAATTGGCACGGCTACCCCCAATCAATTAATTCAGGATAGTCAAAGAACTCCTTTCAATATTGGTAAAGCAATTGAATTAAATGGACTGTCGTTAGAAGATAACTGTCAACCCTTGATGCAAGGACTAGAAGGGTTGGGTGTGTCCCCTCAAGAAATTCTACAAGAAATTTTTAGCTGGACTAATGGTCAACCTTTTCTAACTCAAAAATTGTGTTATTTAATGGCCAAGTTTAAAGTTCAAATACCTCGGTCTCTCTTATCAGCTTGGATGCGAGATTTTGTTTATAAACACATTATTGATAACTGGGAAAAAAAAGATGAACCTGCTTTTTTATCAAGTATAAGAGAGCGACTTATTTATCATCCTGATCAAGGGTATTTACTAAGGGTTTATGCTAATGTTTTAAAAGGTAAATTGGTGAAAGCGAGTAACACACCAGAACATGATGAATTATTACTATCTGGATTAGTTATCGTCGATAATCAGGGCTATCTTAGAGTGGCTAATGCTATTTATCAGGCAATTTTTAATCAAAAATGGTTATATAATGTATTAGCAGCTAGTCGTCCTTATCAATCGGAAATTGCTAAGTGGGAAGACTCAAATTTTACCGATACAAATTGTTTACTGACGGGGAAAAAGTTAGAGGAATCTAAAAAATGGCAAGAAGATAAAGAATTAGATAGTATCGATTATCGTTTTTTAGCAGCCTCTGAAAGCATTACTCGTCAAAAACAATCTCGTTTATTTATGTTGGTAGCGGGAATATTTACTAGCATTGTTACAGGGTTACTTGGGTTGGGATTCTACCAGTCATGGCTGTTACCTTACTTTTATAAAATCCCCTATACTAAGGAGCCTGAACTATTTAGCCAAGGCGAAAAAAAGCTACTTATTAAACAGGAAAATTTTTATAAAGATCGGGGTATTTTAGCTTTTAAAAATGCTAATTATCTGGAAGCTAAACAGTTATTCAAAAAAGCCTATCTTGCTCATCCTGAAGATGCAGAAACATTAATTTATTATAATAATGCCATCGCTTATTTAAGTAATAATTATGTGACTTTGGCGGTGGTTATTCCCAGTGGCAAAAAAAATGAAATTTCCCAAGAAATCCTGAAAGGGATTGCTCAAGCACAATATTTATTTAATAGCCAATTACCGACAAGTGCGAATAATTTATTTTTAAATATCGTTATTGCCAATGATAATAATGATGAAAAAGTTGCTAAGATAGTCGCCAAGGAAATCGTTAAAGACCCCAAAGTTATTGGAGTAATTGGACATTATTCTAGTGAAGCCACCTTAGCAGCTTTACCTATCTATGAAAGAGCCAAAATTACTTTAATTTCTTCTACAAGTTCCTCGAATGTAATTGAGAGTGAATACTTTTTTAGAACCGTTATCACCAATGAAAAAATTGGTGAAACTTTAGCTAATTATGCCAGCCAACATGATCTAGATAAGGTAATTATTTTTAATAATTCTAACCAGATTGATAGCCAAGAACTTACTCAAGAGTTTCATCAAGCTTTCCAAAAAAAAGGCGGTAAAATCACTAAAGTAATTGATTTATCATCTTCCCTAGATATTGACGCAGAAGTTTTAAAAGCATTTTCCCAAGATCAAGTTAGAGGAATTGTCTTATTTCCCAGTTTGGAATCAGCTTCTGTGGTAGTGGAATTATCCCATACTCTTGAACAGTTGAATACCAGTACCACTCTAGAACTGAAAAATAAGCTAGTTCTTTTAGGGAGTCATTCCATGTATGAACATGAAATGTTGGTTGATAGCGGTAAATTTATTGATAATTTAGTTTTGGCTGTGCCTTGGTTTTCCCATCTAATTAAGTCCCAAAATTTTGTCAGAGATGCTCAAGCTTTATGGAAAGAAGATATTAGTTGGCGAACCGCTACCAGTTATGATGCAGCCCAATCATTTATAGCTGCTATTAGAGCCTTGCAATCCCAGAATAAAATTTCTTCAGAGTTGATACAAGAACATTTAGAAAACCTCAATCTTTCGGCCAGTTTGACCTCAGGCAATTCTCTCAGGTTTGTAGATAATGAATCCGAATCTAATCGAGAACCAATTACTGTCAGGGTTAAGAGTAAGTTAGAAGCAAAACTTGAAAACTCAATTCAGTTTCACTGGGAATCTCAACGAGACTAATCAAGTAAATCGTCAAAATATACTTGATACAAATTGCAACGAACCTCTAGGGTATCATAACTTTTGTGGATCAGTCCCAATCGTTCCAAAAATTGGACAGATTCTCCTTTCATTTGAGCCGGAGTCAGAGCTTTTTTCTGAAGAATTTGCCTAAAAATATTCTGGAGGTTAGCATTACTTTTCAGATATCTCATCAGTAGGAAAAAATGACTTTGAAATGGCTCTCGTCCCTGCAAGGCATCATCTAGAACCTTTTCTAGAGAATTCCCTTCTTGCAATTTTACCAAGATTAACTTAATTAAATAAGGATTACCTCCCACTAAGTTCATGACCTTGTTAACATCTGATAACGTCCAATTAATGCCATTAACTTGAGCGAAAGTGAGAACTTGTTCCGCATTAAAATCCGATAAACTAGCCACATAACCTACACCAATTAAGGGAGAGGCATAAAAATCGTAGTTGCTATAAAATTCCGTTGAATGAATAATAATTAAGCGCAGTTTCCGCCAAGGTTGGGAACGTCTTTCATGCCAACTTCTGAGAATACCACAAATTTCATTACCGAGTGTTTCAGTTTCCAAAATTGTATCAAATTTTTCAAAGACAAAAACCAGAGGATTAGCACTGGGTTGGAGAACATATTCCTCTAAATATCGTCGAGTTTTGTGGGCAGGAGTTCCGGGACGAGACCAAAATTTATCGAGAAGAGATTCGTTAATCTTTAATTCTTGGGTAATGGTACGACAAATCGACAGCAGCAAGTCTTCACAACTAAGGGCAATAGTAGCTTTTTCCTCCTCACAATCAATGATAACTGGTTGATAATTATCTTGTTTGAGATGATGGACTAACCAATTAACTAAACGGGTTTTGCCACTATTATGAGGTGCGCGAATTCTTAGCAACGATTGTTCTTGCTGAAGAACTTTGAGACAATTTTCCTCCAGAGGTGGACGTTTTACATAATCCTTAATATAGGTCTGATAATCCTGTTGTTTTTCCTCATCTAAAGAGGAGAAAATAGCAGCAATTGCGGGAGATTGATGTTTACTTTTGTTTGCCCACTCTTGATCAAAGCTCCTTAGGTTAGTTAAAATATCATGACCCCGTTGCCAAAAAGTAATTTGAAAAGTACGAATTTTTCCTTGATTATTGAGACGATGATCTTCCAAAATACCTAAAAACTTTTCGTTAAGATATTCCGTCAAAGCATCCCGAATTTGCCATAACTCCAGCCTTTGACCACATTTTTCTGTCAGCATTTCTAAAGCATTAAGTTCGGCTTGAATTTTCAATTTTTTCTCATTAATCCAGCTAAATTTAATAGCCAGATTTTCACAATTATCTACCTCGTAGTTAGCAAACTTTAACAGAGCATTAAGTAGATATTTGGTTCTTTGCCTGGGAATATCCCCATAAGTAACTTTTCTAGACATTATCTCAAGTTTAGTAATTAAGGACTTTGCTGATAATTGAGAAATTTAAGTAATAATTTGGTTACGGATTAAACTTAAAACAGTGAGTTTCCTATCCTCCTTTTTGAGTGCAAGCTTCGCTCCCCTGTTTAACGGCGTGCGCTAAATCCAAGCGAATCGATTTTTAGGGGTACTGGCAAGGTTTGATTCATCCTCCACAAAGGTTTCTCTGCTATTTTATGAGTTTTTTCACCTACCCACTTAGCCCTATTTGGCGGGCCTGGTGGTTGTGGCTGTTGACCATCCAAGTATTTCCAAGTAGTAACATGAATTTCCCGTTATGGCAACGATAGCGGATTTTTCTAGACGACCTTGACCACATCTCTCAAAAAAATTTTCCGCAAAACCCCGAAGTTCCCCAAGGTTTTTCTCCACCCCCAAGTTACTCAAACTCCAGTCTGGGATAGCAATTGAGGGCAAGAAAAATTAGCCTTTGACTGTGGGTGTACTCACAATGCCATAATCAACCACAACAAGGTTCAGATTTTCTTAATAGTCTTTTTATCCTTGCTATGGCAGCACTTTGACCGATATCTGTCTGGCTATTTTGTGCCGAATTAGACAACTCCACTGGTTGACCGACTATGACTAAAATTGCTGATATTGCCTACGTTACCTATCAACATCCGGATTTAGACCTGTGCGAACGTTTTTTGAGGGATTTTGGCCTGATTACCGCAGTTAAAACCGATACAGCCTTGTATATGCGAGCTAGAGGCAAAAAACAGTTTGTCTATGTCGTAGAATGGGGAAAAGAAGCTAAATTTGTCAGTTTTGCCCTAGAAGCGACATCAGAATCCGTCTTACATGAACTAGCCACTTTAGCCTCCGCTTCGACCGTGGAAACCCTGTTCACCCCCGGCGGTGGTCAGCGCATCAAAATTATTGACCCCAACGGTTTTAACCTAGAATTGGTCTACGGTATCGAGGAAGTGGAACCTTTGCCGATTCCTGAACCCTTGCAATGGAATCACGCTAGTCGCAAAACCCGTTTAGGTCGCACCCAAAGGCCGAAAAAAGAACCCGCACCTATTTTACGTCTAGGTCATCTAGCTATTGATGTCAAAGACTTTGAGGAAAGCTATCACTGGTATCAGCAGACTTTTGGCTTAAAAGCAACAGATTTAATTTATTACGGCCATCCCAGTTTACGAGTCGGGGGTTTTCTTCGTTGTCAACGGGGAGAGGAATGGGTTGATCATCACACCATCGCCATGTTGCAAGGTTCTCACCCCAAAGTCCATCATACTGCCTTCGAGGTGCAAGATTTTGACTCTATTAAAATCGGCCACGATTGGTTACGAGAAAAAGGATGGACTCCTGTGTGGGGTATTGGTCGCCATTTGTTGGGAAGTCAAGTGTTTGACTATTGGCAAGATCCTTTCGGTAGCCTCATTGAACATTTTACCGATGGGGACCTTTTCGAGCAAACCACCGAGCCAGAACTTCACGCGGGTGGGTTAGATATTCTCTATCAATGGGGACCGGCGATTCCCGAAAGTTTTTTAGGTTAAACCGTTGAAAACGTCTCATAAAAGGGTTTAGATGATGAATATTGCTGAAATATTTCAAAAAAGACGCTCTACTCGTAAATTTCGCACCGATGCCATTCCCGAAGAAATTTTAGCCGAAATTTTTCGTTTAGGATTCCAAGCTCCCTCTAGTTATAATTTGCAACCATGGCGATTTATAGTGGTTAGAGAACCAGAAAATAAGGCAAAATTGCGAGAATTCGGCTTTGAACAAGATAAATTAGTCGATGCACCCGTGGTTTTAATCTGTTGTGGCGATCGCCAAGTTAACCATCGTGGTTACATTAATCAAGTGATTGAGTTAGGAAAACAAGAGGGGACGATTTCCGAAAAACGGGCCAAGTTCATGCACATGGCCATTCCGCCTTTTTTCCAATTTAAACCCTGTTATCAGTCTCCAGAAGCTTGGAGCAACCGACAGGTTATGATTGCGGTTACTTATCTCATGATAGCGGCGCAAAGCTTGGGGGTGGATAGTTGTCCCCTAGAAGGATTTGTGGCTAAACCCTTGCGCGAGTATTTCCAAATTCCCGATACGGTCGATGTCTGTTGTCTCTTAGCCTTGGGATACGCTGATGAACCCTTGAGCGAGTATGGGGGACGTTTTGGGACTCAGAAGCTCTGCTATGGCGAAATTTACGGAGAAACCTTTAATTTAAGCCCAAATCAATCCTAGAATTCCAGTCGCCCCCCGTCACCAGAAACTTTTCCCGGTGCGAGAGGATTAAATCTTTGTCTTCGATTCCATTTAATAATAGGGAGTAAAAAAATGACTCTTTGTTTAGATACTAAGCTTAATTTGTCAGAAATAAGCAGTTTAGTCGATATTATTCGTTATCGCGCCCAATACCAACCCCACAAAACTGCTTATACCTTTTTAGTCGATGGCGAAACCGAAGAAAAACGCCTTACCTACGGGGAATTATTTCTGGAAGCGCAAGCGATTGCCAATAGTCTCCAATCCATTCTATTACCGGGGGAACGAGTTTTATTGGCATACCCTTCGGGATTAGAGTTTATTACTGGGTTTTTCGGCTGTTTATTAGCAGGAGTAGTGGCAATTCCAGTTAATTTGCCCAAGAAAAACCAAAAGATGGCTCGCTTAACTTCTATTATTAATAATTCGCAAGCAAGCTTACTTTTAAGCACACAATCGGAATTAGACCAATTAAAAAGGCAACTAGACAGAGATATTCCCTTTCTAGCTACGGATAGCTTAATCGGCAAAAGTTTAGCCGAAGACCACCCCACTCAGATAAAAGCAGAGACCTTAGCCTTTTTACAATACACCTCTGGTTCCACGGGGACTCCCAAAGGAGTGATGGTCAATCACGAGAATCTTTTGACCAACCTCCGAGATTTAGATTTAGGTTGGGAACACGATGAAAAGAGCGTTATGGTGACATGGTTGCCAACTTTTCATGATATGGGGCTAATTTATGGCATTTTACTGCCCTTTTATCGAGGATTTCCCTGTTATCTAATGTCCCCAGTTTCCTTTTTACAACGTCCTTTCGGTTGGTTAAATGCCATCAGCAAATACAGGGCCACCCACACTGCCGCCCCTAATTTTGCCTATAAACGTTGTCTTGACAAGATTAAAGAGGAACAGCTGGCGGATTTAGACTTAAGCAGTTGGAAAGTGGCTTTAAATGGGGCAGAAACGGTCAGAATAGAAATTTTAAGCGAATTTGCTCGTAAATTTGCCCCCTGTGGTTTTGAGTTTGCCGCTTTTTGTCCGGGTTATGGTTTAGCCGAGGCCACCTTAAAAGTTGCTGCTGTCAGGAAAAATCAAGTTCCTCAAATCTGCTGGGTTGAAAAAGCCGCTTTAAACCGTCATCAAATCGTTTTTACGGAAAAAAGCCCAAATTCTCAATCCTTAGTCAGTTGTGGACAAACAGAAATCGACACAGAAATTGCCATTGTTAATCCTGAAACCTGTCAACGCTGTCCCTCCCAGCAGGTGGGAGAAATTTGGGTGAAAGGCAAAACCGTTGCCCAGGGCTATTGGCAACATCCCGAAGCTACAGAAAAAACTTTTCAAGCAGTTATCGCCGATACCAGACAGGGTTTTTATTTGCGTACAGGGGATTTAGGTTTTATTCATCAGGGTCAACTATACATCACCGGACGCTTGAAAGACCTGATGATTATTCGCGGCGGTAACTACTATCCCCAGGATATCGAACAGACCGTAGAACAATGCTATCCCGACTTTTGCCCCAGTGGAACTGCCGCCTTTACCGTAGAAATCGAGGCAGAAGAAAAGTTAGTCCTGGTTCAAGAGGTAGAAAGAACGGCAATTCGCCGTTTTAACCAGCAAAAAGCCCTAGAAGCAGTTCGTCGAGCGGTTTTTCAAGAACACGAATTGCAAGTTTATGATATCGCTTTTATCAAACCCGCATCTCTGTCCAAAACTTCTAGCGGCAAAATTCAACGCCACGCTTGCCGTCAACAGTATTTAAACCAGCAACTTCCACTAATTTCATCTCCTATGCCGACGCTAACCCCCCCCCTCAGCAGTCACCAAGCTGGCCCCACAACCGCTAGTCAAGAAAAAACCGAGCAAATCTTGACTTGGTTGCGAGATTACGCCAAAACTCGTATTAATTCCCATCTGATTGATGACCGTCGTTGTGTGCCGCCCTATATTGTCATGGATTTTGGCAATCAAGGACTGATGGGAATGCAGATTCCTGAAGAATACGGGGGAATAGCCCTTAATAATCGCAATTTTTTGCAGGTGATGGAACAATTAGCCGCCATTGATTTAACTCTGGCGACGATGGTCAGTCTCAATAACAGCTTAGGTATCCGTCCGCTGCTCAACTACGGGACTATTTCCCTCAAGCAAGAATTATTACCTCTTTTAGCGACAGGAAGACAATTATCCTCCTTTGGCATGACGGAACCGGAAGCAGGAGCGAATATCGGGGCAATTAGTACCGTTGCAGTGCCGGATGGTCGAGATAAATGGCGAATTCGCGGCCTTAAGCGTTGGAATGGTTCTGCTTGGGCCGGAATGATTAATGTTTTTGTCCGTTTGCTTGATTCGGAAGAACCGGGGAATAACGGTTTGACAGGTTTTCTTGTCCGTCAAGGCACCCCCGGTCTGCGTTTGGGACCTGAATCCCTAACTATGGGATTACGGGGAATTATGCAAAATGCCATCTATTTTGAGGATGTTTTAGTCACTAAAGAGCAATTGCTGGGAGAATTGGGCAATGGCACTGAACCCGCCGACGATGCTTTACTTTATGCCCGTTTAGGTATTGGCATGATGGGAGTTGGCGGCATGAAACGCTGTTTACAATTAATGTTACGTTATGCCAGCCGTCGTTCGATCGCTACAGGTAAATTGCTAGAAAGTCCGATTACTTTAGCCCGTTTTGACCATTTAACTGGGGCTACGGTGGCCTTGTCCAGTCTCTTAAAGTGTATCACCACCGCCTTAGACCAAAAAGTTGCCGTTCCCAGGGAAATGGCAGTTATTGCCAAGATTACGGGGGCTGATTACCTCTGGGAAGCGGCCGATAGTCTCGTTCAGATGCTCGGGGGTAGAGGTTACATGGAAACTAATCTTGCCCCGCAAATTCTCCGGGATGCCAGAGTTTTACGAATTGGCGAAGGTCCTAACGAAAGTTTGAAAATCTTTTTGGGCAAAAGTATCACCCATACGGACAAATTAGGCGAATTTCTGACAAAAGTTCTGGAAGCGCCCGAGATTGCCCTGCAACTCCACAGCACCGCCCAATCTATTAATCAGCGTTGTCTCCAGTCTAATCTCTGGGGTGATCGTTCTGCCGCCTTAGCTTGGGCCTATTCTTTAATCGGAGAATTGGGTTGTTACGCCGCTTTAGTAGCAACAACGGCGAAAATGGCCCAAATTCACCCCGGGGAAAAGTACAGTCATGCCCTAGCTTGGAGTCAATTGCAGTTTGATTTATCTGTGCAGAAAGCTCTCCGGGGAACACCCGAAGAAAACTTTGCTTCTTCGGTGGCGACTATCCGCGATCGTATCCTCGATTATACTCAATCTATTGATGATATCGAACAACGTCTAGAGGGTTCCGATTATCAACTCGACGAGTTATTGACGTTGGAACCAGAAGCTAAACAGACTCATCCTCAAGCTGAAACTTCTCTGGTCGAAATTGCTAGTCAACCGCGGCAAGACCGAGTAAATAGCCCCTCTAGTCCGAAAAAGTCCCTTCTTAGCCAACAAACTCCCGAAAAGGTGGAAATGTGGTTAGGTAATTGGTTACACCAGAAATTAAAGGTCAATCCAGCCACTATCCAAACCAGCCAGTCTTTTGCTGATTTTGGCTTAGATTCAATTTTTGCCGTGGAATTAGCCCAAGATCTTGCCGATTGGTCGGGAATCCCCGTCGAAGCCACCATTGTTTGGAATTATCCCACTATTGATAGTTTGGCAGAATATTTAGCTAACCAGATTAATCAAAGCAATACTGGGGCTGAATCGGCAAATAATCGGGGAAAAAGCGAAATTTTAGCAGTTTTACCCCAAATATCCGAAGAAGAAATCTCTGCCTTCTTTAGTTAATCGCTGGTGGGGATAGGATAGCTAATTTCCCTTGTCCTATCCCCCACCTCGGAGTCACGGGGACAATTGTGACTATGCCACTAAATTTTCCCATCCCGACAGTATCAAGGTTTTTCCTGCTTATCCGTGACTTTTTCCCAAGCATAACCTGAGATGAAAGTGACGTGACATAACAAGACAAGAGTTGTTAGGAAGATGAATCAACAAAAACAAGCTTTTTTAGAACAAGACAAACACCTCGATGCAATGGTCAAAGCGCAAACCGAACCCATCGCTATTGTGGGTATGGGCTGTCGTTTTCCCGCAGGAGTCAATGATTCCGCAAGTTATTGGCAGTTATTGGTTAATGGCATCGATGCAGTAACAGAAATTCCCCTAGAACGTTGGAATATTGCCGATTATTATCACCAAGATGCCGATGTTCCGGGGAAAATGTATAGTCGGGAAGGGGCATTTTTAGACAAAGTTGACGAATTTGACCCAGCTTTCTTCGGCATCTCACCCCGGGAAGCCGCCGCCATGGATCCGCAACAACGGTTACTGTTAGAAGTCTGTTGGGAATCCCTAGAAAATGCGGCTATTGCGCCAGAAAGTTTGATTAATAGTCAAACTGGCGTATTTATGGGCATTTTTCGCGATGATTATGCCCAATTGTGTTTTCATCAAGGCGTAGTCAATCACATTGATGCTTACAACAGTTTAGGAACCAGTCGCGCTATTGCCGTCGGCAGAATCTCTTATCTATTTGGGTTTCACGGTCCGACTCTGCAAATTGATACGGCCTGTTCCTCCTCCCTCTTGGCAGTACATTTGGCCTGTCAAAGTCTGCGCGGCCAAGAATGTAATCTCGCTTTAGCGGGGGGTGTGAATCTGATGTTAACCCCGGCCACTGCGATTAGTAATTGTAAATTAAAAGCCGTTTCTCCCCAGGGTCGCAGTAAAACCTTTGATGCTTCGGCCGATGGTTATGGTCGGGGCGAAGGTTGCGGTGTCGTGGTCTTAAAACGTCTCAGTGATGCTCTCCGAGATGGCAATCTCATTTTCGCCCAAATTCGCGGTTCGGCTGTCAATCACGATGGAAAAAGTAATGGCTTAACCGCCCCCAATGGTCAGGCACAGGAAGCTTTACTCAGACAAGCCCTCGAAAGAGCGAAAATTCAACCTAAAGATCTACAATACGTCGAAGTTCACGGTACAGGTACATCTTTAGGAGATCCCATCGAGGTTTTATCCTTAGGCAAAATTTATGGCCGGGGTCATAGCCAAGATAATCCCCTGATTTTGGGAACCGTGAAAACTAATATGGGGCATCTGGAAGGAGCTGCGGGGATTGCGGCGTTAATTAAGACAGTTTTACAGCTACAAAATCAGCAAATCGCCCCTAATCTTCATTTTAAGAACCCTAATCCCTATATTCCCTGGGAAAAACTGCCGGTCAAAATCCCCACCACTCTTACCCCTTGGTTGGTCAGAGAAGGAGTCCGACGGGCTGGAGTGAGTGCTTTTGGGATGAGTGGCACTAACGTCCATTTAATCGTGGAGGAAAGCAATTTTGAGCGGCTTGGTGACGAAAAACCTCATTTAGAACGTCCTTGTCATTTAATTACCCTTTCGGCGAAAAGTGAGCCGGCCTTACGGGAATTAGCTCAACGCTACTACGATTTTTTCGGTCAAAATTCCCAGACGGTCATGGCAAATGTGGCCTATACCGCTAATACTGGGCGATCGCATTTTGAGCATCGTTTAGCTATTCCCTTTGTGGCTCAAAAACAGCTTGAGCAAGCTTTAAAAGACTTTATTAGGGGTGAAAATCGCTTTTCAGGTCAAAAAAGTCTTTTAACCTCGAAAAAAGCCCCTAAACTGGCTTTTATGTGTACGGGACAGGGTTCACAGTATCCCGGAATGGCTAGGGAACTCTACGAAACGCAACCGACTTTTCGCCAAACTTTAGAGAAATGTGACGAAATTTTACGGAGCTATGGGGTGAAATCCTTACTGCAAGTGTTATATGGGGACGAAAAAACCAGTCAGTTGATTAATCAGACTTTTTACAGTCAAATTACCCTATTTTCTCTGGAATATGCCCTCGCTCAACTCTGGTTATCTTGGGGAGTGAAACCCGATGCTCTCATCGGTCATAGTTTAGGGGAATATGTGGCCGCTTGTTTAGCGGGAGTCTTTAGCTTAGAAGACGGTTTGAAGTTAATTGCCCATCGGGGACGCTTAATGCAGACATTACCGAAAAACGGCATAATGGCGGCAATTTTTACCGATTCCGACACCGTGACCAATCATCTGAGGAAGATTAGGGGCATCTGTACCATTGCTGCGGTCAATAGTCGAGAAAATACAGTCATTTCTGGCGAAACTGAGGCTATTAACCATTTAATCGCTAACTTTAATCAGAGAGGCATTGAAAGTCAGACTTTAGCGGTTTCCCATGCTTTCCATTCTCCCTTAATGACGGGTATGGTGGGAGAATTTGCCAAGATTGCCGAAACTATCACCTATAATTCCCCGCGTCTTCCCCTTATTTCTAACCTGACTGGGGATGTTATCGATGCAGAGATAGCAACTTCCCAATATTGGGTTAATCATCTACTGTCTCCCGTAGAGTTTGCCCGGGGTATAGAAAGATTAGGAGAGTTAAATACGGAAATATTCCTAGAAATTGGCGCAAAAACCACATTAATTAACCTAGGTCAGCAAAATCTCCCCGACCAAGGTCTCTGGTTAGCTAGTTTATCCCCAAAACAGTCGAATTGGGAAACCCTGCTCCAAAGTTTAGCGACCCTTTATGTAAAAGGGGTCAAAATTGACTGGAATGGATTCGACCTGGATTATTTACGCGAAAAAATCCCCTTACCTACCTATCCCTTCCAAAGAAAACGCTATTGGTTAGATTACATTGATTCTCAGCTAAAAACCCCGACAGCAGCAGCTTTCCACCCTCTCCTACAGCAACCGCTGCATCTATTGGGGTCAAAGGATGTTCACTATCAATCCTCTCTTTCTCCCTGCTCTCCGAGCTATCTGCAAGAACATCAAGTTTTTGGCCAGGTAGTTTTCCCGGCCGCGGCCTATCTAGAGATGATTATAGTGGCAGCCGGTCAACAATATCCCAATCAGCAGTTTACTATTGGCCAATTGAGTCTGAATCGACCCTTAATTTTCTCAGAAAACCAGAGTAAAAAGGTACAGTTAAGCTTACTAGCGGGGGGACAATTTCAGATTCTCAGTCTTGGGGAAGGGGAAGTTTCCCTACTGCATCTATCCGGTAATTTAACCAATGAAAACCAGGACTTACCCAGCGGCAATTGGACAGATATCCGGGACCGTTGTCACCAAAAAATCGAAATCGCACAGCATTATCAGGACTGTTTAAGTAAAGGAGTGAACTACGGGGAAAGTTTTCGAGTTATCCAGCAACTTTACCGCAATCAGTCCGAAATTGTCGCAAAAATTCAACTTTCTTCCCATCTCATCTCGCAAGCGGTGGATTACCAGCTACATCCTGTCTTACTTGATGGTTGCTTTCACGCTATGTCGGCACTATTTCCCGCGGGGAATAGCACCTATCTTCCCACTAATATTGATCGATTGACCTTTTCGGGAGTTAAGGACACCTCTATATACTGTCATGGTCGCTTCAGCCATAGCAATTTGCAAAACGGCATCTTAATCGCTGATTTGACTATTTTCAGCGAATCGGGTCAATTAATTAGCCAAATTGACGGATTAACTTTTCAACAGGCCCGGCCAGAAACCCTCTTTTCCCAGACCAACGACCTCAAGGATAGTTTATACGAAATTACTTGGCAAGCCACGGACTTGACGGGAATGGATTGGACAGAAACAGGAGATTGGTTAATTTTTGCTGACAAAAAGGGAGTGGGGCAACAATTAGCCGAAAAATTGGCGCAACAAGGGCATAGATGCCAACTTATCACCGAAAACAATCGCCAGACTTGGCAATATTTCCTCAAAAAACCCTATCAAGGTCTAATTTATCTCTGGGGAATCGATGACGACCAAGCTTTAGAAAATAATCAAAACCTAGCCGTCACTCAGGAGCGAATTTGTGGAACTTTGCTGGAAATAGTGCAAGAACTAGGCAAAATAGAGGTTAATTACTCTCCTCGCCTCTATATTGTCACCCAATCGGCTCAATACATTCCTTCTCAGCCCACAGTGATTGCCCTTGCCCAAAGTTCCCTCTGGGGATTAGGACGGACTATTGCCCTAGAATACCCAGAATTGCGCTGTCTGTGTCTAGATGGAGATAAATTTCAGGATAGCCACACCTTAGCCCTAGAGGTGTTCCAATCTTTACAAAGTGCGGAGGAGGAAAATCAAATCGCTTGGCGGCAAGGCCGGAGCTATGTGGCTCGTTTAGGGCGGTTTATCCCGAAATCGTCGCTAAAAAACCGAGAAATTGCCGAAAATGCCACCTATCTTATTACTGGTGGTCTAGGGGCCTTAGGGCAGCAAGTGGCTAATTGGTTAAGGAAAAAAGGAGCAAAATCCCTCGTCTTACTGAGTCGCCGGGGAATAACTCCAGAAACCCAACCAATTATAGACCAATGGCGACAAGAGGGAACCAATGTAGAAGTTTTTGCCGCCGATGTTAGCGACTTTGGCCAAATGCGTCGGGCTTTTGAGATAATCGAGCAACAGTTACCCCCCTTAAAAGGCATTATTCACACGGCCGGGGTGTTAGAGGATGCCAGCTTATCCAAACAGACTTGGGAGAAATTTGAGCGCGTCTTTTCCCCCAAAATACTCGGCGCTTGGAATTTGCATCTCCTCAGTCAAGAAGTTGATTTAGACTGGTTTATTAATTTTTCCTCGATGGCCTCGGTGTTAGGGTCTTCTGGACAGAGTAATTATGCTAGTGCTAATGCCTTTTTAGATAGTCTAGCTCATTATCGTCAAGCGCAAGGACTGCCGGCCCTGACCATTAATTGGGGTCCCTGGGCAGAGGGTGGTATGGCCGAAAATTTAGGCGAAAAAGCGAAAAAAAGGCTAATTAAACAGGGTTTTACCCCTCTTGATCCCCAAAAATGTTTGCATCTCCTCGAAACATTGCTGACGACTTCTCGGACACAGGTAACTGTCGCTTCTCTCAATTGGAATAGCTTTTTTAACAGTTTCGAGAATCAAAAAATTCCGCCTTTATTACGAGATTTCCAGAGTTTTTCAGCCCCAAAATTAACCCCAGACAATAATTTTATTGATGTCTTAAGGACAGTACCAATTGAGGAGCGTTTTGCGGCTTTGACTGCTCATGTTCAAGGGATTGTAGCGGAAATTCTCGCTATTCCGGCTAGAGAATTTACCCAAGTTGACCAAGGTTTTTTTGAGTTGGGGATGGATTCTTTAATGACGGTGGAATTACGCAATCGTTTAGCCAAGGATTTAGGTAAATCTCTGGCGGCAACTATCACTTTTAAATACCCAACAGTGACCAGTTTGGTCGATTATCTGGTAACTGAAGTTATTGACCTTGACTTTAGTTTAAAACCCTTAGCAATAGGAGCAAATCAAGATAGCAATATTGATCCCCTCAACGAAGAAGACTTATCCCTAGAAGAATTGTCCGATTTACTGCTACAGGAATTAAATTCCTTAAGCTAGAAAAGCAGACCTCAAACCCTATCTAAATAACCTGTTTACCATGACACAAATACCTGCCAAAACCGATCAAATGAGCTTAATAAAAGATGCCTTAAATCAAATTAAGGTCTTAAAAACTAAGCTACATACCCTAGAAAAAGCTAAGAATGAACCAATTGCAATTATTGGTATGTCCTGTCGCTTTCCCCAGGGAGCTAATTCCCCGGAAACTTTTTGGGAATTATTGCAATCAGGAACCGATGCCATCAGCGAAATTCCGCCGCAGCGCTGGAATATTGACAATTATTACGATCCTAAGCCCGATGCAAGGGGAAAAGTCTATACCCGTCACGGTGGCTTCTTAAATCAACCGATAGATCAATTTGACGCTGATTTTTTTGGTCTTTCTCCCCGGGAGGTAGCACAAATGGATCCGCAACAGCGATTACTGCTGGAACTAGCCTGGGAAGCTCTGGAAAATGCGGGAATATCACCCTTAAATCGGCGAGGAAGTCAAACGGGGGTATTTATCGGCATGATGACTCAAGATTACTCCCATTTTAGCCATCATCCCGCTCTGATTGATGCCTATACGGGAACGGGAAATGCTAAAAGTGTAGCTTCGGGACGTTTATCCTATCTTTTTGGATTTCATGGCCCAACTTTAACGGTTGATACTGCTTGTGCCTCCTCTTTAGTCGCTGTTCATTTAGCTTGCCAAAGTTTACGCAATAACGAGTGTGAAGTTGCCCTAGCCGGGGGAGTCAACCTAATGTTAACCCCCTTCGTTACTATCATGGAATCCCGCGCCCAGATGTTGTCTCCTGACGGTCGTTGTAAAACCTTTGATAGAACAGCGAATGGCTATGTGCGGGGAGAAGGCGGCGGTATTATAGTTTTAAAGTCTTTATCTGCGGCTATTCGGGATAATAACTTGATTTTAGGACTAATTAAAGGTTCGGCCGTTAACCATGGTGGTACGAGTAGCGGTTTAACAGTTCCCAATCAACTTAGTCAAGAACAATTGATTCGTCAAGCTTTAAAAAATGCTCAGGTAAAGCCAGAGGATATTAGCTATATTGAAGCCCATGGAACTGGCACTTCTTTGGGCGATCCCATTGAATTAGGTGCATTATCGACAGTTTTTGCTAAAAATCCCCAACCGGTTTGGGTTGGTTCCGTCAAAACCAATATCGGCCATCTAGAAGCGGCCGCTGGTATTGCCGGACTGATGAAAGTGATTTTATGCTTGCAACATCGACAAATTGCCCCCCATCTCCACTTCCAGCAACCGACACCCCATCTAGACTGGGAAAATCAGCCGCTGAAAGTTCCGACTAAAAACCGTGAATGGGTTAGTGAAAATTCTGCTCGTTTAGCTGGAGTTAGTTCTTTTGGCTTAAATGGCACTAATGCCCATATTATTCTCGAAGAATACCCTTACGAACCTCAAACGACTGCGGCACCTGATTCATCGCCCTATCTGTTCACCCTCTCAGCCAAGACCGAATCGGCTTTAATCAAACTAGCCCAAAAATACGCAAATTACCTAGAAAATGCGAAAAATATTGCTTTAAGCTCCATTTGTGCTACTAGCAATCGCAGTCGCTCCCAATTACCCCATCGTTTCACCTGTATTGTCTCTAGTCACTGCCAACTTCAAGAAAAACTAACCGCTTTCGTTCAGGGTGAACCGAGTTCTTTTCGCCAAAAAAGTGAATTTAATGGCAAAAATCGGGCAAAAATTGCCTTTCTCTTTCCAGGACAGGGTTCTCAATACCCCGGTATGGGAAGGGAACTATACCAATCCTATCCTCTATTTCGTCAAACACTCGATCGCTGTGCTGAGATTCTCCGTCAATATGGCGACTATTGCCTAACGGAGATTATTGACCAAGAAAATCATCTCAATCAAACTTTTTACAGCCAACCTGCCCTATTTGCTCTCGAATACGCCCTTTTTAAACTCTGGGAATCCTGGGGAATTAGCCCCCATGGAGTTATGGGTCATAGTTTAGGGGAATATGTGGCCGCCTGTGTTGCTGGAGTCTTTAGTTTAGAAGATGCCTTAAAATTAGTCTTCTATCGGGCTAAATTGATGGATTCTGTGGGAAAAAGTGGTTCAATGGTCGTTATCTCGGCTAGTGAAGCTGAAATTACTCCCTTAATTGCCCCCTATCAATCTCAGGTAGCTATTGCCGCTATTAATGGTCAGGATAATATTGTCCTGTCCGGTGCTGCAGAGACCATAGAAACCCTGGTAAAACAGCTTCAGGTCAAAAATCTGAAGATTACCCGGTTAAATGTCTCTCAAGCTTTTCATTCCCCTCTGATGGAGGAAATTTTAGACGAGTTCCGACAAATTGCTGAAACTATCACCTATCATCCCCCCCAACGAGCCTTAATTTCTAACCTTAATGGCAAGTTAGTCAATTTTGAGGTCACTACTCCCGATTATTGGTGTCGTCATCTCCGGTGTTCTGTTCGCTTTGCCGATGGGATAAAAACCTTACTGGACAACGGTTATGAGCTATTTGTCGAATGCGGCTCCCATCCCGTTTTATCGGCCATGGGCAGCCTACTGGATAAAAATTATTCTTGTCTTTGGTTGCCCAGTTTGCGTCGTCAAACCTCTGACCGACAACAGATTCTCGAGAGTGTCAGTCAGCTTTATCTGCGGGGATTCGCCCTGAATTGGCAAGAGATAACGGCCAATCAAGACAGTAAACCCTGTATCTTACCGACTTACAGCTTTGAAAGAAGTAGTTATTGGCTAAAAACAGGCGACTTGACCCCAGAAGAAGCGCAATTATTGCCTAAATTGTCGAAATATCTCCTAGAAACACCTCCGCAACCGCCAGAAGTTGTCAAAACCACCACTGCATCATCTTCTGGTCATCTAATTACCCTTGACTCTCTTTTGGCCACACCCGCAGAGAAACAGCTTAAACAACTAGAAACCTACATTATCGGTGTTTTAGAACAGATTACCGGTTTATCCATGGTCAAGCTACATAGCAAGCAACCGCTCTCTAGTTTAGGCTTAGATTCTCTCATGTCCAGTCAATTACGACGTCAACTAGAGGAGGATTTAAAAATTATTGTTCCCGTGGAATACCTAGCGGGATTGAGTATTGAGCAGTTTTTACCGCAAATATTCAACTTAATCACCCAAAATTCCCAACCTGCAACTAGCAACAAAACTCCTCTCCCCTCAAAACAGAAAAAACCAATCAAGACGACTAAAGCCGAAAATATCTCTAATGATCCGAAACTTTGGCTAATTCGCAAACAAGCTAATCCTAACGCCCGCATTCGTCTATTTTGTTTTCCCTACGCCGGTGGGGGTGCCTCCGCATTCCAAAATTGGCTGAATTACTGCCCCAAGCAAGTGGAATTGTGGGCGATTCAACTACCCGGACGCGAAACGCGTCTTCAGGAAACTGCGATTACATCGCTAAAATCCCTGATTAATCGTCTCATTCCGATTCTGACTCCCTATTTAGACCAACCTTATGCTTTTTTTGGTCATAGCATGGGTTCTTTAATCAGTTTTGAATTAACCAGAGAATTAGCTAAAACTCGGCAAAATCTACCCCAACATTTATTTATGTCTGGATTTCGAGCGCCTCAAATTGTCAATCCCGATTTACCCATTCATCGTCTGGGAGATGAGCAATTTTTAGCAGCTTTAGGTCATTTTCAAGGAACCCCAGAAACTCTCCTCAAAAATCCCGATTTAATGGCGGCTTTTTTACCAATTTTACGAGCAGATTTCAAACTCCTAGAGACCTATTCTTATCAACAAGGTCAACCCTTAAATTGTCCTATTACCGTTTTTGGAGGCCACAACGATGCCAAGGTTTCTGCCGATCAATTACAACAATGGCAACTGCAAACCAATCAAGATTTTGTCCTGCATACCTTACCAGGAGGACATTTCTTTATCAATCAACATACGGAGAAAATTATGAAAATAATTTGCCAAAGTTTACGAGAGTTTCCTGAACAAATGACTGCCTAATTAACCAATTATTCAAGGGAGAAAAATCATGACTTTAGATTACAAAGAGCAATACTGTATTATTGGGGCTGGTGCCGCAGGATTAGCGGCGGCTAGAGCCTTAAGCAAAGCCAAAATTCCCTTTAATGTTATCGAATCTGCTCAGGATGTTGGGGGTATTTGGATCTATGACCGTCCCGATAGTCCAATGTATAAAAATACGCATCTAATTGGCCATAAAACCACACAACCTTTTTCCGATTTTCCCATGCCAAAAGATTACCCAGATTATCCCAATCATCGGTTAGTCTATGAATATCTTCGCAATTATGCCGCTCATTTCAATCTCTATGATTTCATGGAATTTAATCTCAGCGTAGAGAAAGTAAAAAAGGTGGGTAACTTTTGGGATGTCAGCCTTAGCAACCAAGAAACCAGACGATACCGAGGAGTTTTAATCGCTAGTGGTTATCATAACAAACCGAATATTCCTCAATTTTCTGGGCATTTTGACGGGGAAATTATCCATGCAAAAGATTATGATAATCCCGCTCAACTAAATGCTAAAAAAGTCCTAGTAGTTGGAGCGGGACAATCAGCCATGGATTTAGTCGTCGAAGCGGCTATCAATGGTAGTAAAACTTTCCATAGTACCCGTCGTGGCTTTCTCTGTATGCCGAAATTTTTGTTCGGTTTGCCCCCAGAATGGGTGATGATTAACACGCCAATCATGAATCTAATTCCAGCCCAAGAACACATGAAAATGATGGCTTTATTATCACCAATAGCTCTATTCTTACAAGGAGTTAATCTCAAAAAGCTCAATATTCCTACAGATTGTAAAAGTAACGGTCTAATTATTCCCAATAGTGACCAACAAATCTATCGTTATTATGTGCATGGAGATGTCACCCATAAGCCTAATATCCAAGAATTAGACGGAAAGAATGTTATTTTTGCCGATGGCAGTACAGAAGAAATTGATCTCATTATCTACGCCACTGGTTACAAAATTGAATTTTCTTTTATTGACAAATCAGATTTAAATTGGCAAGAAGGAACCACCCAGCCCAACCTCTATATGAATGTTTTTCACCCAGAGGAAAATAACCTGTTTGTCATCGGAATGGTTCATCCCACTGGCACCCACTGGCGCGTATTTGAAGAACAAAGTAATTTAGTGGCCGCTTATCTACAAGCTCAGGATAAAAAATCCCGGTTTGTCTATAAATTTGAAAAGCTAAAACGTCAAATTAGTGCCAATTTAAGCGCCGACAATAAACACCATAGCGGTACTCACTCCTTAGTGATTGACAAATTGGGTTATATACGCGAAGCCCAAGGATTAGCTCGCCGATTACTGGCTTAAATCTCCCACCATAATTCACCCCCTGAAATCCCTCTATCTTAACTCCAATGCCCTACATTATTGAGACAGCTACCGGTTTTCCAGAACATTACTATCCCCAAGAGGTTCTAGAAGTCAATATCAGAAATCATTGTGCTAATCTTCTTCAAGATTATTGCCGAGAAAATCATCTCGACTTCCAGGAACAAACCTTTTTTGATTTAGAACAAATTCATCGTTTTTTCAGTAATGTCAAAATTCAAGGGCGATACTTCACTATTCCCCTAGATGAATTCGATGCCGATAATCCTCCCGGAATCGCCCAACCCTTTCGTCAAATGGTCGATCTAACTATGGATTTAGTAACATCGACAGTAACTAATTTGCTGAAAAAAGCCGCTCTTTCTCCTAAAGAAATCTCCCTAGTTACCTCCGTTACTGTTCTTCCTTCCGTTCCTTCCCTAGAAAGTTTACTCCTCAATCGTCTAGATTTTTCCCTCGATATCAAGCGGCAAGCGTTATCGGGTGTCGGCTGTTTGGGGGGCGCCCAAGGATTAGCCAGAGTAAACGATTATCTGCAAGGACATCCCACCGAAACAGCGATTTTGTTTACCACCGATCCCTCCTCTGGCCTTTGGCAAGGGTCAATTCATAGCGATTTAACGGAATTATTGGGACAATTACCCGAAGATCCGTCTCAATATAGCAATATCATTATGACCCTTGTGGTAGCGGCTTTATTTGGCGATGGAGTCGGTACTGTGCTCTTAGCGGGAGATGAACATCCCTTAGTCAAGCAAGGTAAAGCAAAACTGAAGATTATCGGCACTCAATCGCTGTTAATGCCCCACACAGAGCATTTAATGGCATTACCTTTAACAGACTACGGTTTTCGCCAAATTCTTCGCCCAGAAGTCTCTGATTACGTCAAGGGTGGGGTGAGAAAAGCGGTGACATCTTTACTGGAAAAAACAGGAGTTTCCCTCGAGGAAATTGTCTGTTGGATGGTGCATCCGGGGGGTCCAAAGATTCTCGATGCAATAGTTGAAGAATTCCAGTTAGAACCGGATATTCTACAGGTTAGTTGGGATATTTTGGCGGAAATTGGCAATATTGCCTCTGCTACTATCCTCTGCATTCTCGATGAAACCCTTTCCCGTCCCCATCCTCCCACGGGTTCCTACGGATTAATAATTTCCATGGGGCCTGGATTTGCTCAAGAAGCCATTTTAGTTCAATTCTAAGGATATTTAAGGATGTTAAGCCAAATAGTTTTCATTGCCCTGATTAGTTACATTATTGTCCAACGAGTGCGCGTTACTCGTCTGAGTAAACAGAATATGGCCAAAGTCTTAGCGGAAGGTGGCAAACTGCATAGTTCTAATTATGTGGGATTCGTCAAGATTTTCCAATCTAGCTGGATGCTTTGCATGATCGGGGAAGTTTATCTGCTCGATCGACCTTTTATTCCAGCATTGGCTTTATTTTCCCTAATTACTACCTTTTTAGCTCAAAAGCTCCGCTATGCCTCCATTGAAGCCTTAGGCGATCGCTGGATTCATCAGGTGGTCACGGTTCCTCAGACACCCGTGATCGACAATGGCATTTATCAATATATCCGTCATCCTAACTGGTGGGCCATGATCACGGAATTAGCGGTGGTTCCCCTGTTTCATACCGCTTATCTGACATCTATAGTCTTTAGTCTCCTGAATGCTTGGTTATTAATCCAACGCATTCCGGCTGAAGAAGAAGCTTTAAGTCAAGACACCAATTATCAAGCAGTTTTCGCCAATACTCCCCGTTTTATTCCTAGTTTTAGCGCAATTTTCTCTCGCAAACAGCAACCGCTTAAAAGTTAATTGCCACGGATAGCAGGGCCGGTTCCCTACGGCCCTTTAATTACCCCTCATACCTGAATTTCAAGGAGAAAAAAAATACTATGGACTCTCTAATTGTTTCCGAAAATATTATTAGCGACAATTTAACTAACGCTCTACAAGAATGGGAAAATTTATTAGGCTCCGAATATGTCAGCACCGATAACAAAAAACGCCTAGAAGCCGAGACCGCTACCTACGAAACCCATGCTAAAATCCCGGCAATTATTCGCCCGGGTAATCGTCAAGAAGTCCAAGAATCTCTAAAAATTGCTAATCGCTATCAAACCCCTGTCTATCCTATTAGTACAGGTAAAAATTGGGGTTATGGTTCGCGAGTTCCTAGCCGCACCGGTTCGGTTTTAATGGATTTGAGTCGATTAAATCAGATTTTGGATTACAATGAAACCCTAGCTTATGTAACTATTGAAGCGGGTGTTACTCAGCGACAACTCTACGATTTTTTGCAAAAAAATGGCAATAAATTATTAATGAGTGTCACCGGTTCGACTCCTGATTCTAGTATTATTGGCAATATTCTCGAACGAGGTGAAGCCAAAGGACCTTTGGGCGATCGCTTTAATCATGTCTGTGGAATGGAAGTAGTTTTGCCCACCGGTGAATGTGTTCATACGGGATTTAATCGCTTTGAAAATTCCCAAATAGGGGCGGTCAATCGTTGGGGAGTCGGTCCCTATTTTGATGGAATTTTTACCCAATCTAACCTAGGAATCGTCACCAAAATGACTTTTTGGTTAACCCCCTATCCTGAATATTTTCAGGCTTTTTTCTATAGCATCGATCAAGAAAATAAATTAGAGTTATTGATCGATAAACTACGTCAACTGAAAATGGCAGGGGTAATTAAAACCACCTTCCACATTAATAATAACTACCGAATGTTGTCTATTCAACAACAATATCCCTGGCAGGAATGCCAAGAAAAAACTCCTTTACCCCCCGATTTATTAGAACAATTAAGTCATCAATGGGGCGGCGGTGTTTGGATAGGAGAAGGAGCTTTATATTCGGCTTCACCAGAACAGGGAAAAGTCGAAAGAAACCTAATTGAAAAAGCCTTGAAAGGAATTGTCAATAAACTTATGTTTTTTGATGAAAATAAGTTCAAAATGGCCAGCAAAATGAGTCCCATTTTTAAAGTATTTACTGGTGTGGAAATTAAGGACAAGGTGGATTTAATTTATCACAAAAATCCCCAACGAGGAATGATTACCGAAAAAGTGCTGAAGATGGCCTATTGGCGCAAAAAAACGCCCCCCACCGATAGGTTGAATTTAGACCTGGATGCCTGTGGCATGATTTGGTGTGTTCCCGCTGTTCCTTTTCTGGGAAATCATCTCAGAAATGCTCTCAATATTATCAGCAGCATCGCTCAAAAATATGGTTATGAACCTAATATCGGCATTAACTGTATTACCGAGCGCAATATCAACATCAATGCTGCCATTTTTTATGATCGATTGCTAGAAGGAGAAGACCAAAAAGCCTTAAATTGTCACGATGAAATGTTGGCAGAATTGATCAATCAAGGCTATTATCCCTACCGTCTTAGTACCCACTCTATGAATAGTTTACCCGTAGCCCAAGACGATTATAGTTGCTTAATCCAGAAAATTAAAGACAGCTTGGATCCCCATCACATTCTCTCACCCGGTCGCTACGAATTTCTTTAAATAAGCCTAACAATCTACTGCTAACTACCCATCTCTCCCCCAATTCTAATGACTTCTAGCACTTCTAGCAAATGGCAACATCTCCGAATAGATTATCTTCCGTATATCACTGGTTGGTTTGGTAACTTTATCGTTAATAATGCCCTTCTAACCATGCTAATTTATCGCTACGACCCCGGCATTCCCAATGACTATAACTTATCCATTTTATTGCCCTCTGCTTTAGTGGGGATAGCGATAATGATTAGCCGTATTGCTGGGGCTTTTGTACAGCCAGTGATCGGTTATTTTTCCGATCGCTTTTGGAGTCCTTGGGGCAAAAGAAGACCATTTATACTGGTCAGTTTACTCCCTTTAATTGGTGGTTTTATCCTGTTGTTTAATCCCCCTAATAACTTAAATCAAACCACTTACTTCATTTATTTAGTCACCATGCTTTGGGTGTTTTATGTGGGTATGGCATCCTACCATGTTCCCTATTTAGCCTGGTTGCCTACTCTCGCTAAAAGCCCAGAAGGAAGGGTTAAATTATCAACTCAAATCGGAATTTTTGGTTTAGTTGGTGCCACCATTGGTGGGATTATTGCCCCTTGGTTAACTGATAGCTATGGCTTTCAGGGGATGGGTATTGCTATTAGTCTTATTGGGGTAATTACCCTAGCTATGCCCTTGCTAGAAAAAGAAGAATATACTCCTTCTAAGGGGAAATATCCTAACTTTAAAACCACCTTAACGGCGGCTTTTACCAATCGGACTTTTTGTATCTATATGATCACCATGATTTTGGCGTGGATGGTGATTAGCATTATCTCGGTGATTCCGACTTTTTTAGTAATTGCTCTCCTCAAACGAGAGGTAAGTTTTGCCGCCGTGATTAATACTATTATCGTCGGTAGTGCCTTGGCTGGATTTACCTTGGTTTTACCCTTAGCGCAAAAATATGGCAAAAAACTGGTTTTTCAAGGTTCTTTAATCTGGGTTGGCTTGGGTATGATTGCCATGGCCTGTGGTCGCTTTTGGTGGCAAGATTCTTTGATTCCTTGGTTAATCCTTTCAATCATCGCTAATTTAGCCCTAGCCAGCTTTTTTAGTCTGCCGAATGCCATGTTATCGGACATTATCGATCAAGATGCGGAGCAACAGGGAATGGGACGAGAAGCAATATTTTTTGGAACTAGGGGGCTACTAATTCAATTTAGCCAAGGTGCGGGGTCTTTTCTAACAGGATTAATCCTTTCTTTCGGGAAAACTCCTGATAACCCCTGGGGGGTACAAATTGCCTTTTTGTCCGCCGGTATATTATCCCTAGCAGCGGCTTTTGTCCTCCGGTCTTATGCCATCAAAAAATAGTTCTTTCCTCGCTAATCTGTTATTACTTTTCACTAAACCCTACTAATTTGGAACTGGATTATGACTTCCCCCAATCCTGTCACTAAACAGCAAGAAACTGCCATCAAAAAACTGCGATTGCCCTGGCGATTAATTATTACTGGTATCCTAGCGGCCACCTCGGTTTTTGCCTATCCTACCCTGCGTAATGTCCTCTTAGAAGACACCTCTGAATCCACCACCTCAAAAGAAACCGCTTCGTTAGCAATCGATAAGAGCAAGACGGCAGCCTTACCGGTGCGAACCTTAACTTTAAGTCCTGTCACCCATCACCAAGAACCGCGCCGTTATACGGGTAATATTGTGGCTAAACGGACAAGTGAACTAGGATTTGAGCGTTCGGGACAATTAATTAGTTTATTGGTTCAAGAGGGTCAAGAGGTACGCCGAGGTACTTTAATTGCTACTCTAGATACACGCAATTTAGAAGCACAAAAACAAGAACTCATCGCCCAGCGATCGCAAGCGACGGCTAAACTGCAAGAATTACAAGCTGGTTCCAGGAAAGAAAGTATCGCCGCAGCCCAAGCAAAAGTCCGCGATCTCAGGGAACAATTAGCTTTAGCCCAATCTAAATACCAAAGACGGCTAGGATTGTATCAAGAAGGGGCAATTACCAGAGAACAACTCGAAGAAGTGCAAACAGATGTTAATGCACAACAAGCGAGAATTGATGAAGCCCAAAGTCAATTAGATGAACTCAAGGCCGGTACTCGTCCCGAATTGATTTCTCTGCAAAAAGCCGTTATTGACCAATTTGATGCCCAACTGAAGAATATTAAATTAGAGATTGAGAAAAGCCAACTTCAAGCACCCTACGATGGCACTATTGCCCTCCTTCACGTCAATATTGGCACTGTTGTTTCTGCAAGTAATCCGATCGTTCGTTTAGTGGAAAGTAATAAACTGGAAGCGCGTATAGGGGTTCCCATTGACCAGTCCGAAAACTTACCAATTGGCAGTAAACATCGTTTAAAAATTGGTAACAAAATATTAACAGGACAAGTCACTTCAACCTTGCCCCAAATTGATCCAACTACCCGTACCGCCACGGTTATTTTAAGTTTAAATCAGACTCAGGGCCTGATTCCAGGGCAAGTGGTCAGCCTAGAATTATCTCAATCAGTTCCACAATCGGGCTATTGGTTGCCCACAGAAGCTTTAGTACAAGGCACGAGAGGATTATGGTCTTCCTATGTTCTAGGAGAAGCTAATCCCGATAATCCTCGACAGTTTACCGTCAAACGCCAAGATTTAGAAGTTCTAGCGATTCAAGGCGATCGCTTGTTGGTGCGCGGGACTCTCACCTCCGGTGATCGAGTGATCGTCGAAGGGGTTCACCGCATCGTACCCGGGCAAATGGTGGAAATTTGGTAGTCAGCGGTCATTAATCAGCTTTATTATCCCTAATAATCTCCAATGAATAACTTATTTGAACGTAAACCTAGATTACTAATTCTGACCTTAATTCTGATTATTGTCTGGGGATTGTCTTCCTTTCAAATTTTGCCGCGCATGGAAGATCCCGAAACAATTAATCGAGGTGCCACCATTACCACCAATTTACCCGGTGCCAGTCCTTATCGGGTCGAATCCCTAGTGACCGAAAAAATTGAACAATCTCTCTCTAGCATCAAAGAAATTAGCCTGATTGAGTCCTCCTCAGAATTAGGGCGTTCCACGGTCAATATTGAACTTAAAGATGAAGTGACTGATGTGGATCCCGTCTGGTCACGCATTCGCGATCGGATTACCGATGTCATCCCGGAACTACCCCCAGAAGCCCAAAGACCCTTATACGAAGAAGGATATAGTAAAGCCTTTAGTTTATTGACTGCCATCCTTTGGGATCTAGATACCGCTCCTAATTACGCTATTTTACGCCGACTTGGCCAAGAACTGTTCGATGAATTAGAAGCCCTTTGGGGAACCGAAAGGGTCGAGTTAGTCGGGGTTCCGGCCGAGGAAATTTTAGTCGAAATCGATCCGGTGAAATTATCCTCCCTGGGCCTAACCGCCGTCGAAGTTGCCCAACAAATTCAAACCAGTGATGCCAAGGTCGCCGCCGGACAACTTCGCAGTAATCGCAATAATTTATTATTGGAAGTCGATACCAGTTTAGAATCACTCTCTCGGATTCGAGCAATTCCGATTCGTTACAGTAATGAGGGACAATTTACCCGTTTAGGAGATATCGCCCTAGTTACCAAGGGAATTCAAGAACCACCACCAGAACTAACCATTATTAACGGTAAACCCGCTATTGTGGTGGCCGCTATGATGGAATCGGGGCAACGCATAGACGAATGGACAACGGCAGCCCAGGCCAAGTTAGACCTGTTTCGACCCTCTCTCCCCCAAGGTGTGAGCCTCAAGATAATTTTTGCCCAAAATCGTTATGTGGCTAACCGACTCGATGGATTATTCAGCAACATGATCCTAGGGTTACTCTGTGTCATGGGGACAGCTTTTGTGATGATGGGATGGCAGTCCGCCTTGGTGGTGAGTGCATCCTTGCCCTTATCGATCCTGATGGTCTTTGCCGGTATGAATCTCTGGCAAATTCCCCTACATCAAATGTCGGTGACAGGAATTGTCATTGCTTTGGGACTTTTGATCGATAACGCTATTGTGATTGTCGATGAACTGCAAAAAGGACTACGGACGGGAATAGCTCACGAACATATTGTTGCTGAAACCGTTAAACAGTTAGGGATTCCCCTCTTAGCTTCTACCCTAACCACGATTTTGTCTTTTATGCCGATCGCTCTTTTGCAAGGAGGCACTGGCGAATTCGTGCGTACTATCGCCCAAACAGTGATCTTAGCCTTGGTTAGTTCTCTAATTTTGTCCCTAACGATTATTCCTGTCCTCAGTTTACGTTTATATCAACTGACTCATCGCTCGCACCAGACAAAAACCCATTGGTGGGATACGGGAATTAATTTACCGCTCCTAACGGGTTTGTATCGCCAAATTTTGAAGTTAATTCTCTATTTTCCCGTATTAGGTCTGGTTATTGGCTTGATTATCCCAATTACTGGCTTTGTTGTCGCTGGCACTCTCCCAGAAGAATTCTTTCCCCCAGCAGAACGAGATCAGTTAACCCTAGAAATCGAACTGGCCCCCACCACAACCCTAGAAGTAACTCAGGTAAAAGTGGCTCAAGCTGCAAAAATACTGCTAGATCATCAAGAAATTGCGGAAGTTCACTGGTTTTTAGGGCGTAATGCTCCCCCCTTCTACTATAATCTCTCCGATGGCATTAAAGACTCTCCTAATTTTGCCCAAGCATTGATTCAACTTCGGCAAGTTTCTGATGATCCCCAATTGATCGAAACCTTACAAAAACAATTAAGTCAAGCTCTACCGATGGCTAGGGTATTAGTTAGCCCCCTAGAACAGGGTCCACCGGTGGGCGCCCCGATCGAAATTAGGGTTTATGGCTCAGAATTGGAGATGTTAAGGAAAATTGGCGAGTCCTTACGGGAAGAACTGGCAAAAATACCCGAAATAACCTATTCTGTTGCTGATTTAAGTGAAATTCAAGCTAAATTAGCCTTAAAAATTAATGAAGAAAAAGCTCGACTGATTGGTTTGGATAATGCGGCGATCGCCAGTCAATTGGATAACCTTTTAGAAGGTTCTGTGGGTGGCTCGATTTTAGAAGCAACGGAAGAATTACCCGTACGAGTCAGAGTCGCTAATCGCGATCGCGAGCAACTGCCACAAATTGCCTCTTTAAATATTCTCGGTAATTCCGCCACTGCTGAACGGGCGAATATTTCCCTTTCCTCCGTGGCAGAATTTGATTTTCTCCCCGAATTAGCCACGATTCCTCGACGAAATGGCAAGCGAATTAATACGGTGAAGGCCTATGTTCAAGCTGATGCGATCGCTGCAACGGTTTTAGACGAATTTCGCCAAAACTTAGAATCGGGCAAATTTTCCCTTCCGCCAGGGTATCGGCTCGAATTTGGCGGAGAGGAAGAAGAAAGAGATACGGCTGTGGCTAATCTAATTGCTAGTGTGGGAGTCTTGGCGATTCTAATGCTATCAACCCTTGTTCTTTCTTTTAACTCCTTCCGTCTTGCTGCCCTAGTTACTGTCGTCGGTATTAGTTCAATTGGACTAGCCTTATTTTCCCTCTGGTTATTTGAATATCCCTTGGGATTCATGTCGATTTTAGGCACTATCGGCTTAGTTGGGGTTTCCGTTAATGATTCTATTGTCGTGGTAGCGGCTTTACAAGCTTTACCTCCCCATCTTCAACGCCAACGCAAGGCAATCCGGGAAGTGGTTATTGCTTCCACCCGTCACATTCTCACCACTACCTTAACCACCGTGACGGGATTTGTGCCATTATTTCTCTACGGCGGGGCTTTTTGGGAACCCCTCGCTATCTGTATTTCCATCGGGGTAATCGGAACCACCCTAAGCGCACTGGTATTTGTCCCGTCGGGATGGTACTATCTCGCTCAAGCCCAAAAGGTTTCCCCTCTGTCTGTTTCTGAGTAGCTTGATTAAATACCACTTTTGTAGAGACGTTGCTAGACAACGTCTCTATTGATTTGGGTAAAAATAGCCTGAAAGTCCTCTCGGCTCCACCGCCCTGATCCGAGAAAATACGGGGAATTAGCTGGGTTAAATATAATCGAGTTTCAACAATAGATAAGTTTTTTAACAAGAGTAGTGTTAGATACTAATTACCCGATGGACTGGGGTAGAATTGGAAAAACCAGTCAAACTGTTTTAGCCAAGCTACTTAACTATGATTAAAATTAACTTGCTGTTCGGGTTATCTTCCCTTAAAAAATCGATAAAAAACTTTACATAAACTCAAAAGAGAGCCTGATAAATAACTCATCTAAAAGCTGAGTTATTTATCAGACGAAGTTTTTGGGTGCTTTTGTTGATTAATTCTTAACCACCATCTTAAAGTAGAAGAAGGGAGATGAAAGTTAATCAGTTACTAAGACTCTACGAACAAGGAGAGCGGGATTTTTTAGCCATTGACTTGATGAGTCTAGACCTACAACAAGTGACTCTGATCGCTGTCAATTTTGCGGCGGCAAATTTGCGCGGAACTAATTTGAGTCGCTCTTTTCTGACTAAATCAAATCTGCGGGGAGCGAGTTTGAATTGGGCGAATTTAACCTATGCCAAATTAAGTCAAGCGCAATTAGTGGAAGCGGACTTAACCAAAGCTAATCTCACCGGGGCCTTTATGGTACAGGCAAACCTGCGTAACTCGCGATTAAGTGGGGCGGATCTTTCCCATGCTAATCTCCGGGGGGCGAATTTATGCGGGGCGAATTTATGCGGGGCGAATTTATACTTAGTTAATCTCTTGGAGGCAACCCTAGATAAAGTCAATCTCAATTGGGCTAATTTGCAAGAGGCGCGGCTAAGTGGGGCTAAATGTCGTCAGATTTCCGCAAGGGAAGCCAATTTTAGCGGCTCTTTTCTTAAAGAGGTGGACTTTCAGGGGGCTAATTTAGAAAGGGCTAATTTTAGCGAGGCACGTCTGACGGGTAGTGATTTACGCGGGGCCAATTTAGCGGGTGCTAATCTAGCGGGAGCGCGTTTACAAGAAGTAAATCTACAGGGAGCGGACTTGAGGGGTGCTAACTTGACGGGGACTTGTTTTGAGAGCGTCACCGGTTGGACAGAAACCGCCCAAGAAGATGATATTTTTCCCCTAGACTGGTTTCAGCCCCGTTTTGCCACTTAAAAGTCAATATATCTGCCGAAAGCCCCTCCTTTTCCTATCAATTAACGATTAGCTGGAGTGGTTAATCTTTGGTTAGGAATGGGGATTGGGGGAGCATTATTCGGCTCGTCCTCGAAGGGTAAAGCAGGGGGAGGAGGAGGAGTGGTAGCACTGGGAGATGGTGCTGGAGATGGCGTGGGATTAACGGCAGCGGGGGGACTTTTCGGGGTGACTACGGGTGCGGGAGAGCTAAAACCGAGGAGAGCTTTGCCAAAGGGAAAAACATTAGCCCAGCGTTGAATATTGGGATGGCCAAACCAATCTTGACGGGATACCTTCACCGAGAGGAGAGGTGCGATCGCCCCTGATTTTTCGGCCGTTATCAATAAATCAATTTTATTAAGACCCTGTTGTTGATTAAAACGACTGATGATAGTTTTCTCTGCTAATTGCGATGCTCTAGTCAATAATCCTTCGTAGGATTCTCCCCGTTTAACTGTGATGGGAAGATTAACAGTGGATTGAGCAAAAACCACATCAACGGCGATAATTCCCGTCAGCAGCGTTAAAACAGTAATAGACTTGTACATAGGACAGACGGTTAAACAGGCACTCCCTCGCTAGGGTCGGGATCTTCCCTGTTAGAGTTCCCCGATCGCTTTCTTAAATTACCACGATCGATCTCTGGCCACAATTGAAAATTTTCCGGTAGCAAAATCGTCCTTGGCTCCTAGCAATAGGCAATAGGGGAATAATTAGGGCTGGCTGAATAAATCTAAAAACTTTGTTGGATAATATCTTTAGGCTTTTTTGCCCTCAAAAAGTGTCAGTCATTGGAGTGATCAGGGGGGGAAATTCCGGGACTTTTTCCCTGAACATTGGGTAATTGACCACCTGAAAATGGCTAAAACCCCACACCCGACACCCCACCCCCACGAAAAACTGTTTCAGCATAACCTAATTATATTTGGCTATATCGACCAGAGGGTTTTAATTAGGGTCTGCTGAATAAATCTAAAAACCTTGTTGGGTAAGACTTTTAGACTTTTTGTCAATCAAAAAGTACCAGGCATGGGAGTGATCAGGGGGAAAATTGAGGTACTTTTTCCCTGAAAATTAGGTAGTTGACCACCTG
>NZ_JAPZRB010000532.1:0-6539 GCF_027531105.1 Microcystis sp. LE18-22.4A | reverse complement strand
CCAAGCTTTTCTGGTCGGAACCCCCTAAGCCGAGTTTTCAAGGTGCTGCGCCGTCCACTTGGTTTTCGAGACTGGCCTTTTAATTCTAACGTAAAGCCAACCTAGAACGGCGGGGTTTCAGACCCAAAATTTCCGATGATTGCCAGTCTTAAACCCGACGGCCACATGGCCACTATCATGCCCCATGGGGTGCTATTTCGGGGGGGGAAAGAGAAGCTGATTCGAGAGATATTAATTGAGGATGATGTAATTGAGGCGATTATTAGTTTGCCCCCGGGGTTATTTTATGGCACGGGTATCCCGGCCTGTGTGTTGGTGGTGAATAAAAATAAACCTGATGAATTACGCGATAAAATCCTTTTTATTAATGCCGATCGAGAATATGCTGAGGGAAAGAACCAGAATAAATTGCGCCCCGAAGACATTGAAAAGATCGATTATGTCTTTACCCACAAGCGAGAATATCCCAAATATAGCCGCTTGGTAGATAAGTCGGAAATTGTCGAAAAACACGACTTTAATCTTAATATTCGCCGCTATGTGGATAATACGCCAGACCCGGAACCGGAGGATGTAAAAGCTCACTTGATCGGGGGTATTCCGCAGGCTGAAATTGCCGCACAACAGGATACTTTTGCTAAGTTTGGCATCAACACAAATACCCTATTTAGACCCCTACGCCCCGGCTATGCTAATTTTTGCCCAGAAATTGCCACGAAAGCCGCTATTAAAGAGAATCTGGAAGCTAATCCCGATTTACAAGCAAGGATAAGCGACCACTATACTACGCTTAAAAATTGGTGGCGAGAAGCGCGGGATGATTTTGCCAAGTTGGAGGGGAATAATATTATGCCCCAAGTGCGGCAGCAATTACTGAGCAGCCTTAAACAGCAGCTGATTCCTTTGGGGGTTTTAGATGAGTTTAAATCGGCGGGGGTGTTTGTTAACTGGTGGCAGCAGATTCGCTATGATCTAAAGACTATTATTAACACTGGCTGGCATCATACTCTTATCCCTGATCAGTATTTATTAGCGGCATTTTTTCAGGCGGAAGAGGCGGCAATTGAGGAACTAGAAAGTAAGATTAGTGCAGTCCAAGGGGAGTTAAGCGAAGCGGTGGAATCAGCGCAAGAGGTGGCGAATTATGAACCGGAAGAGGAAGAAACTGTTAGCGCCGCATCGATTAAGAAATGGCTTAAAGAGTTGATAGATGACTTGAAGCAATCCCAGGGCGATTCAGCAGCCAGAGAGCGCCAATCTTACCAACAAGAATACAATGTTATTACTGACATTGAGAACCAGATCAAGTTACTTAAGAATACACTTAAAGAACAGCAGAGTCAGCTTGAGTTAAAGCTGCGCTTAAAACGGGTTGGTGATGAGGAATTTAAGGCTGAAACTATTGAATTACTTGAGCAGGTACAAAATCAGCTTATGGGGTTAAATGCAAGTAAAAAGGAAGAAAAGGCCAAGATTAACGCGCTTAATAAGGATAAGAAAGCCTTGGAGATTAAATTATCTTATCCTGAGGGATTACTGACTGACATAGGAGGACAGTTAAGGGATGAAGAAGCGAAAAAATTGATTCTAAAAAAGCTCTATGATTGGGTATCGGAGCAGCTTACTCGTTACTTGAATGGGGAAAAGCGGGGACTTGTTGCTAAGGTTGAGAATCTTTGGGATAAGTATGCGGTATCAAGTCAGGAAATGGAGGCCCAGCGAGAGCAGACTTTAGGAGAATTAAATGAGTTTTTGGTTAAACTAGGGTATAGGGAATAATTTAAGTCAGTTAGGAGCAGGTTATGCAGTCTATTAAAAAGCAATTTGTCACAGATAAAAATCTGAAGCCAGTGGCGGTAATTATTAATTACCAAGATTGGCAAAAAATTGAGGCATTATTGCAGGAAAGTCAACAGGAAGATAGTACAGAGTCTTTTAAGGCACTCGCAGCTTATGCGGGTAGCATTCAACTAACTATCGATCCTTTAGAATATCAAAGTGAGATAAGGAACTCTTGAGTTTTTAAATGTTTTTTTGATTAAGTTGAGGTATTTGGGATGAGTGTGGAAGGTTGGAAAACGGGAAAATTAGGAAAATTATGTAAAATTGAGATTGGTGGTACACCAATGAGGGATAATCCTGAGTATTGGGATAGCCAAAAAGAAACAGATAATTTATGGGTCTCAATTAGAGATATGAATCAGCGAGTCATAAATGATACCGCTGAATATATTACAAATATAGGAGTTAAAAACTCTAACGCAAAATTACAGCATGAAGGCACTATACTTCTCAGCTTTAAACTTACTATTGGGAGGGTAGCTTTTGCAGGAAAACAACTATACACGAATGAAGCAATAGCAGCCCTGCAAACTGAGCAACTTACCCATAATTTTCTATACTACGGGTTACAGCAATGGAATCTACTTCAAGATGTTGATCAAGCTATTAAGGGAGCAACCTTAAACAAGACAAAACTTAATAAGATTGAATTTCAATATCCAGTTTCTCTACAAGAACAAACCCAAATCGCCACCATCCTTTCAACAATAGACCGCGCGATTGAGCAAACCGAAGCCCTAATTGCCAAGCAGCAGCGCATCAAAACCGGACTAATGCAGGACTTGCTCACCAAAGGAATTGATGAAAATGGCAATATTCGCAGTGAAGAAACCCATGAGTTTAAGGATTCACCGCTTGGGAGGATTCCGGTTGAGTGGGAGGTGGAATCTTGTTCAGCAATATGTAAAGAGATTGTAGTTGGTATTGTTATTCGTCCCGCACAATACTATAAACCTTCTGGAGTACCTGTTCTGAGATCGGCAAATGTTAGAGAAAACATTATAGATACATCAGATATGGTTTATATGTCCGAAAGAGACAATATTGCTCTGAATAAAAGTAGGTTAAGCGTAGGTGATTTAGTTACAGTTAGAACAGGATATCCAGGTAATACAGCCGTCATCACGCCAGAATTAGATGGTTCTAACTGTGTAGATATAGTTATTTCACGACCAGATTCAAGGCGAGTGCGCTCTAACTACTTAGCATTATGGATTAACTCAAATTTTGGTAAGAAGCAGATACTCGAAGGACAAGGGGGACTTGCTCAACAACATTTTAATGTTGGTGAGGTTCGTAAACTTCTTGTTAAAGTACCCAGTATTAATGAACAAATAAGAATTGAAGATTTATTACTTCTTCAAGGCAGGGAGGTTTTTAAGCTTCAGTCACAACTACAAAAGCTAAAACTCCAAAAAACCGGACTTATGCAAGACCTGCTAACTGGCAAAGTCCGAGTTACCGACCTCCTCAACCAAAAAACAGCAGCAAATTGATTCATCGGTCAAACCTATGCAACCAGAGCAAACACCCACAAATCACAAAAACTTAAACATATACCCAGACTTTGCGAAGACAATGGCGATCGCTCGGCGCGGCATCAAAAAATATCGTAACGCCCTGATTGACCTCGCCAAGTCACCAAACTGCTCAGGCGATCTATATCCCATGATCTCGATATCAGACGATTCGCTAAACTAAACATAACTCCCTTGCCCATAGATTTACCATGCAAGCGATCGAATTTAAAACCATCCTAAAAAACGGCATAGTTACCATTCCCGCCGAATATTCTTCTGAATGGGAAGGTAAACAGATCTGCGTTATCTTGTTGGATAATGCAGAGAAGATATTACCCGTCGAAACCACTGATATCAATCCCCTCAAAGGAAGCGTGACATTTGATGAGTAGAAAACGGATTTCTCCGAGAAACCCGTTTTCTGTGCGTTACTCAACGGATTTAGTATAAGACATTTAACCCCGTTCTCCATAGATACTTTCTCGGCTAATATCTTGATCAGATAATTGGGGAAAATTCTTATCTCTATGACTTTCTGCCCATTCTTCAAAAGCTTTTATCCATTCTTCAGGGGTAGCCGTTTGACAAAAAGATAATTTTTGATAGTCTTTTATTGCTTCTATTGCTCCATTAGATGTTAATTCTCTTTCTAGTTGTTGTTTTTCTTCTTCAGAAAGGGATCTAATAATTTGTGCTAAAGTTTTAACCAGTTGGTTGTTCATATCCGTTAATGCTTAAATATTTTTTATGTATAATAACCTATTATAGCGTTTCTCATATCAGAGAAGTACAATTCAACCCTGTCCCCTGACTTCAAGGAAGATTTAGGGTTCTCTTATTCTTTGTGTGATAAGTTTAACTTATATAGTAGCGATCAATCTTTGTGTCCTTTGTGTCTGGAGTGGTTCGTTCCACTCACTGCCCCAAGACTGTATCTTAGAATATATTATTTTACCCACCAAACCGGGGAGAGCCGATTTAGACGAAAAACCTCATAAATACAGTTAAATAAAGGTTATCTGGTCATGAACAAAACACCTCAACCTATCAAACTCGATGAGCGCAACGGGGTCGAAAAGCCCTTACTTGATCAACTGTACGGTTTAGATTGGGAAATATTGGATTTAGAGACAAAACAAAAACCACAGGATACTTTTAGAGAAAGCTTTACCGAGGTGGTGATGCTGCCAGTGCTACGAGAACAGCTTACAATCATCAACCCCTGGCTAGAAACCGACCAAATAGAAGAAGCCATCAAACAACTCACCGCCAACTTCCCCAGCACCAACCTACTGGAAAATAACCGCCACGTCTTTAAACTGCTTCAGGAGAATACCAGCGTCTCAGAGAACCGTAAAACAGGCGAAAAAAGCCCCACCGTCAGGTTTATCGACTTTGACCACCCAACTAACAACCGCTTCATCGCCGTTTGCCAGTTTAAGGTGCGGATTCTAGGCACAGAAAACCACATCATCCCCGATATTGTCCTCTTTCTCAATGGGCTGCCAGTGGTGGTCATTGAATGTAAATCTCCCAAAGTCAAAGAACCCATTGCCGAGGCGATCGAGCAACTCCTCCGCTACAGCGAACAGCGCGGCGCTAAGGGCGAGGGAAATGTCCCCCTCTTTTTCTATAACCAGTTTGTCGTAGCTACCTGCCGCAATCAGGCAAAATTTGGCACCATTACCACCCACACCGAAAAATACTTCTTCCGTTGGGCTGACCCCTATCCCCGCACCCTAGAAGAACTAGAACACGGCATTAGCTCCCCCAATGACCAGCAGCGACTGGTGGCGGGAATGTTTGCCCCCGATAACCTCCTAGAGATTATTCGCAACTTCACCCTTTTCTCCATCAACAACAAGGGAGAAACCATCAAAATCGTCGGGCGTTATCAGCAGTTTCGTGCCGTCAAGAAAGCCGTGGAGCGTCTCCTAGAGGGCAAAACCCCCCGGGAGCGCAGCGGCATCATCTGGCATACCCAGGGGTCGGGTAAGTCCCTGACCATGATGTTTATGGTGCGGGCCATGTACCGCCATAACAACCTTTCCCAGTGGAAAGTGGTATTTATCACCGATCGCACCCAACTAGAGCAGCAACTCGCCGAGACCGGCCAAAGTGTTGGCTTTACCGTTAAGCCCGCCAATAGCATCGCCAAACTGAAGGAACTACTTCGCAGCGACTCCTCGGATCTGGTCATGGCCATGATCCACAAATTCCAAGAGCGGGAACTGCGGGAGACCTTCCCGGAGCTAAACCGGAGCAGCAACATCCTGGTGATGACCGATGAAGCCCACCGCTCCCAGTACAGCCTGCTGGGGACAAACCTCGACAAAGCTCTCCCCTACGCTTCCCGTATTGGCTACACCGGCACCCCCATCGACAAAACTGAGAAAGTTTTCGGGGACTACATCGACAAGTACACCATGGGCCAGTCCATCGAGGACGGCGTGACCCTAGAAATTGTTTACACCGGGCGCACCCATAACGCCGAGGTGTCTGATCAGACAGCTATGGATGCGGCTTTTGCCGATGTCTTCAGTGAGTACAACCTGCAAGAGCGGCTGCAGATTTTGGGCCATGGTTCGCGGGATGCCTACCTAGAAGCTCATCCCACCATCGCCGCCAAAGCCAAGGATATGGTGCAGCACTATCTCCAGTGCATCTTTCCCAACGGCTACAAGGCCCAGGTGGTGGCGACTTCCCGGGAGGCGGCGGTGCGGTACAAAGAGCATTTAGATGCTGCCCTGGCCGAGGAGATTGCCAAATTGGAGCAGGGGAATCCCCACCGGCTTAACCTCGATCGCCTGAAACGACTTAAGACCGATGTGGTCATCTCCGGCAGTCATAACGACCTACCCCACCTCAAGCAATACAGCAACTCCACCCGCCACGATACTACTATTAAAAGCTTTAAACTGCCCTTTGACGCAAGGGATGAGGGGATTACTGGAGATGTGGGCATTGTCATCGTCAATAATATGCTACTGACTGGCTTTGATGCCCCAGTAGAGCAGGTGATGTATCTCGATAGGGTCATCGAAAATTTGGGTCTGAAACCCCGTCGTTCTACGACGGCTTTACTGTTAAATATTAGCGCATTTACACGATATATGCTAGAATGCGAGATATGGAAAAAGCCTATTCGTTTCGATTTTACCCAACACCCGAACAAGA
>NZ_JAPZRB010000484.1:0-9192 GCF_027531105.1 Microcystis sp. LE18-22.4A | reverse complement strand
CTTGCTCCGTGCCATCGCAAATGAGGTTTGAGAGCTTGTTTCAACGCATTATACTGGTTCATAGGGGTTTCGAGATTAGTGCTATTTCTCATAAAACCCCACTCCCGCCTACTTTTCAAGCTTTTTGTCCTGTACTTAGATAGGGAATAGCGAAGGAGCTAAAAGCATGACCTTTGCTGCTATCAAAACGATTGATCGCCCGAATTAGCCCCATACAGCCAACCTGCACTAAATCTTCGTAATTTTCATGGCATTGATTAACCCAATGATGAGCTTCCCTTCTGACTAATCCTAGGTTTAACTCCATAATTTGATCCCGTAACTTATTATCTCCCGTTTTTTGGTATTTTTGAAACAGGGTAAGAGTTTCCAGTTTAAGATTTTCTTTATTTAGGACAGACATAGGGCGCTAACAGACTTAAAAAATATTGACTATAAAAGATCACTATTGTGCAATTAGCTTTGACCAATCTCAATACAGTCTAGATGAGAAGCGGTAAGCAATGTCAACAATGGAACTTACTACGATCATGATGATACGACCTTTATATAAAGACTTGTGTGATTTGACGCGGTCGACCAAGTATTTAAAGACACGGGTAAGCTAAAACCCAGGTAATCAGGGTTTGCTGAACAGGTTGTTTCTAGAGACAGGGTATGGGGTGTGGGGTGTGGGGTGTGAATTTTCCCCCGGAAAAAGTCTTAATCCAACAAGGTTTTCAGATTTATTCAGCCAGCCCTATCTAGGGTTGGCTGAAAAAGTAGGGGCGAAGCATTCGGATAGAAAATCTACGGTTTCAGCGATAGGTTATTGTCCGAATGCTTCGCCCCTACAGGACGCGATCGCCGATCAAGATGTAAGGTTTTTGAGCCACTAGCTTGAAAATCTTGCAGCTGCTTCGCCAAAAAGCCCCAAACCCCATACCTCGTCTATATTTCAGATTTATTCAGCCAGCCCTATCTAGAAAACTACAACTCAAACAAAGGTAAACTCCGATCCTTATTTTTCGGCAATTTCGCCAGTAATCCTAAATGTTCGTAGGCGGCTGACGTCACTACGCGACCCCGGGGAGTACGATTAAGATAACCTATTTGTAATAAATAAGGCTCGTGTACCTCCTCGATCGTCTTGGCATCTTCTCCCGTGGCTGCCGCTACCGCTTCCAATCCCACGGGTTTACCTTGAAACTGTTGGATCATCGTCTTTAATACTAATCGATCGGTCCAATCTAAACCCATAGAATCTACATTTAATTGATTTAATCCCTCATCGGCTAACTGGGGGCTAATAATAGTTTCTCCCTTCACCTGCACATAGTCGCGTACTCGTTTTAATAAACGATTGGCAATGCGTGGAGTTCCCCGACTGCGACGGGCAATTTCGATCGCACCCGCTTCAGTAATGGGAATATTAAAAATAGTAGCACTTCTGAGAATAATTGCCGTCAATTCCTCAACTGTATAGAAACGCAGACGTTGAATCAGTCCAAAACGATCGCGTAAAGGGGAAGTTAAAGAGCCAACTTTGGTAGTAGCACCGATTAAAGTAAAGGGAGGTAAAGAAATACTGCGAATTTTCGCCGCTTGACCCTTGCCAATCGTCACATCCAGGCGATAATCCTCCATCGCTGGGTATAATAACTCCTCCGTCACCCGATTCAGTCGATGAATTTCGTCGATAAAAAGAATATCCCGGGGTTGAAGATTGATCAGGATGCCGGTAATATCCCGGGGACGCTCTAAAGCGGGGGCGGCGGTAATGCGGCAATTTACTCCCATCTCGGCCGCTAAAATTAAAGCCATGGTGGTTTTTCCTAACCCCGGCGGTCCGTAGAAGAGTAAATGATCGATCGCTTCTTGTCTAGCTTTGGCCGCGGCGATGGTGACTTTTAGATTAGCCTTTAAGTCCTGTTGACCGATATAATCCTCTAGGGATTGCGGACGAATCTGCGCTGCTGCTTTTTCCGTTTCTTCTATAGTGGGATTGGGAGTGAGCAGATTTTCCTCGGCAGCCGGGGGGGAATTGTGCGATCGTTTGATGGCCATTGTTACAATCAAGAGTCTAGGATATGTTAGCGAAGCGGATTTTGCCTTGTTTGGATGTCAATAAAGGTCGGGTAGTTAAAGGGGTTAATTTTGTCAATCTTCAGGATGCTGGCGACCCCGTGGAGTTAGCCCGCTTGTATAATCAGGCAGGGGCCGATGAGTTGGTTTTTCTCGATATTACTGCTACCCATGAAGATCGCGACACGATTATTGATGTAGTCTATCGCACGGCGGAACAGGTTTTTATTCCTCTGACAGTGGGTGGCGGTATCCAATCCTTAGAAAATATTAAAAATTTGTTAAGAGCCGGGGCTGATAAAGTCAGCATTAACTCGGCTGCCGTGCGCGAGCCGGAATTGCTCGATCGAGCCAGCGATCGCTTTGGGAAACAGTGTATTGTGGTGGCGATCGATGCTAGACGACGTAAGGATGGGCATAACCCCGGTTGGGAGGTTTATGTTCGGGGTGGACGCGAAAATACGGGTATTGATGCTTTATTATGGGCGCAAGAAGTGGAAAAACGCGGGGCGGGTGAGTTGTTAGTTACCAGTATGGATGCTGACGGCACGCAAGCGGGTTACGATCTGGCCTTGACAAAAGCGATCGCTGAAAGGGTGGAGATTCCTGTGATTGCTTCGGGAGGAGCGGGTAATTGTCAGCATATCTACGAAGCATTGACGGAAGGGCGGGCGGAAGCGGCTTTATTGGCTTCTTTGCTCCATTATGGTCAATTAACCATCGCTGAGGTCAAAAATTATCTGCAAAATCAACAAGTACCCGTGCGTTAGCCCGAAAATGAGGGCAAGATTAGCAGAACTTAATCTAGTGATTGAGTCGGTTTTCCTGGAAAAGGATTTCTTCAGGCTGCAACCCAAGAAGAGCAAGGTTTAGACCTATTACTGAAAGCTAACGGCCGACGGCTGACAGCCCCGATCGAGAAACCGGCAAAAATCCCTGTTTTTAACTTCAGTCCGATTATCCCTGGGGAAAATTATGTATTAGAATAGATGAAAGTTAACAAAATTTAAAATATGTTAGTTCCGATTCTCATCTTTGACCTCGGTCTTGTGGCTTGGTCATTGCATCTGATGCAGCAAGCGTTCGACAAGCAAGAGTTTTCCTTGATGCTGGCGGGAACCTTAGTGGCAGCAGCGGCAGCAGCTATGTTAGTAGTTTATTTCCTCATGGGTCACTGTTTAACCTATTTAACCCAAATTCCGGCTCCTGTCTAAATGGGGGCGATTGTTTCACCATTGTCTTATCAGCGATCGCCTTGGCAGTGACAAATTTTTTTCTCGTCACCCCTTGACAAAATAATTCTATTTAAGCTATATTCAAAAATGGTCTTTGCGGGGTTATAGCTCAGTTGGTAGAGCACCTCAATGGCATTGAGGGGGTCAGCGGTTCGAATCCGCTTAGCTCCATACAGTTAAGATAAGAGTTTCAGGGTTACTGGAGCTAGAAAAGTGGCGAGGAGATGGTAGATTGAAAGAGGATTTCTGGTTAGAAAAGTCTCTTTTTACATACATCGATACTCTCTCAGGACAAAATTAATGATAGAGCTTTTTAAGCAACTACCTCGTTGGTTGCGGCTAAGTCTGGTTTTTCCGCTTTTATTTCTCAATGGTTGGTTATTATTCCAATTATTTAGCTATCTAGAACCCTTAGTCAGTATTTTTGTCACTGCTAGTTTACTAGCTTTTGTCTTAGATGTTCCCATCAAACTGCTGCAAAGACGCGGGGTTAATCGCAGTGGTTCGATCGCTATTGTCTTTTTAATTGCCCTATTAATTTTGATTGTTTTAGGTTTAATTTTAATTCCCCAGATTGTCGAACAATTAAGCAGTTTAATCAATAGTTTGCCCCAGTGGATCGAGTCGGGAACCGAACAGATACAAAATTTAGAAAAGTGGGATAAAACTCAGAAATATGCGATTTATATCGAGCAATCAATCACCCAGTTATCGGAACGACTAACCAATGTTTTACAAACTCTTAGCACTCAATTACTGAGCTTTGTGCTAGGAACTATCAACAGTATCTTAAACATTCTATTTGTTCTGGTTCTAACCGTCTTTCTTGTTCTCTATGGCGAACAAATTTGGGAGGGAATTTTTAGCTGGATTCCTGCTCCCTGGAATCTCAAATTAAGAACGATTATTCGTCAAACTTTTGAAACCTATTTTGCCGGTCAAACCATTTTAGCGGGAATTCTCAGCCTTGCTCAAATTTTTGTTTTTGTGATTCTCAAGGTTGATTATGCCCTATTATTCGGGGTGGCGATCGGTCTAACTACATTAATTCCTTTTGCCAGTGCCTTTGCCATTATTGGCATTAGTACCCTACTGATGTTTCAAGATTTTTGGTTAGGATTAAAAGTTTTGACCCTGACTATTATTGTCGGTCAAATTAATGATAATGTCATCGCCCCTCGGTTAATGGGAGGCATGATCGGACTTAATCCCGTCTGGATTATCCTATCTCTTTTTATCGGGGGTAAAGTGGCAGGAATTCTCGGTTTATTGATAGCAGTTCCTATCGCTAGTGTGCTGAAAAGTACCATCGATATCATCCGCTCGCAGCAGCGGGAAAAAGAACCGGTAGTTATCCTAGAAGAAACGGTGAAAAATTCCTCAGAGGAGAGCAAATAATCATAAATCCTGTTTAAAGGGAAGTGGGGTGTGGGGTGTGGGGTGTGGGGTGTGGGGAGAATAAATAAAAATAATCTCCTGTCTCCTGTCTCCTGACTTCTGCCTCCTGTCTCCTGACTACTATTAGGAGCGGCTAATTTCTTCGAGAATAGCCATCGCTTCTGTCACCCTATCCCTAGGGATAAATAAATGATCGTGATAATAACCAGAAATGACATTGACGCTAATTGCTGCTGCGGCCAGTTTCTCGCTAATTACCGCTAAAAATCCCACCGCCGCTAAACTAGAATGCACAGAAAGAGTAATTTGTCTATAAATATATTTGTACTGCAAATTCTTGTGATCGGCTTGCTGACGGGGAATAATCACCGTTATGCCTTCCTCTTCCTGAAATTGGCAGATAGGGGTTAATTGTAGCTGTTCTAGTCCTGTTGCTGTTAGGGAAGAAAAAACGAATTCTTCGGTATTTAGGACTGGTTTCAGGGATTGGAGCAGAATATCGAGATTAGTTTCGCCTTCCTTTGGTTTTTCTGGCGATTTTTTCGCCGCATCCAGACAATGATTGGCAGCAGCGTCAGCCAAACTATTTTTAGCTCGTTCAATCCAGCGCCAGCTAATGCGATCGAATCGGGCAACTAATTGACAAGCACGCTGATAAAAGGGACGTAAACTATCGCTTTTTACCTTCCAGTCTCCCTTAACTTGATTGATGACTAATTGACTGTCTCCGCGAATTTCTAGGCTTTTTAAGCCTAATTCTTGGGCTTTTTCCAATCCAATAATCAATCCCGTGTATTCGGCCTCGTTATTAGTGGCTCTCTCCATATATCTAGTCGTGGTCAAGGAATTACCCTCGGCTAAAACTATTACCGCTGCACCGGCTGCTCTCCCCGGATTGCCGCGAGAACCACCATCAAAATAGAGAATTGCTGAATTATCGGTTTTTTGAGCTTTTTTATCCATAATTTTCGTCAATAAATCTTGTTATCTCCATTTTTATCTCTTTGACAATTCTAGGCGGTAGCGATTCCGGGATCGGCAAAGCGGACAAGGCAACAATAGCAAGATTTTAGCCGATCGCCGCTACCGGGTAACTTTTTTTCTTCAGGTTATTGATAATTATTTGCAGTTGTCGGTTATACTGAGAACATCAGCCTAGAGTTATATTGCTAATAGTTCTCAATTAAAAGCCCCATGAGTATAGACAAATTGCCATCGGAAGGTGAGAAAATCTTCCCTCTTAGTGCTTGGGAGCGCTGGCAGCTCTACCACCGGCTGCAGGCCCTAGACATTGAAGATAAATGCTCGCTCCATAAGCTTTTGCAGGTTCGCATCGATAGCCCCGCTCAACTTTTACAGCTGTGGATTGTCCTGCGACAGGTAGAGGCTTCCCAAGGCTGTTTAATCGCTTGGCTGGAAACCTGTTGGCGGGTATAATCCTTGAGAAAAATTGGCAATCTGAGAGTAAAAAGTGAGAAAGTATGTCAAAATCTACAACTAGCATGGTTCCCTTTCAAGTGGTCGGTCAATTCCTCGGTTTTGTCCTCAAGGACGGATATAAGGTAAAATACCTGAGAATCAGTGTTGATAAACGAGAATATTGGTTTAAGCCCGAAAAAACACTGCGAGACCACATACCTCTCAATATTGCTCTCCAATCATGGCTAAAAGTGACGGGAGAAAGTAGTCTTTGTTCAAAAAAGGGAAAATTAAAACTGAGGGTACTAGGGATCGAGCATTTATCCGGGGAAAAAACCCCAGAAGTGGCCCCAGTAAAAGCTAAAAAAGCCACCGTCTTAATCTGTCAGAAGTCCGATTGTTGGAAAAATGGCGGTGCGAGAGTCTGCCAAAGGTTAGAGAGTGGTTTAGAGGAAAAAGGACTGGGAGAAGCGGTGAATATTAAATTAACTGGCTGTTTAAAACAGTGCAAAAAAGGGCCGAATCTGGTGGTTATGCCCGATAAAAAGCATTATAATCAGGTAGCTCCCCAAGATGTCCCCTCCCTGATCGAGCGGCATTTTGCCACTTCTGAGCAAGAGAATACTGTATCAGTTTAACCGGAAATTTAATCTGCGATCGCTCTTGACAAATGCTCTTTTTTGTGCATCAAAGGGACGAAGTGCCTGAAATTGTAATCAATTAGGGGATAGAAAAGTCAATTCTTGCCACCGATAATTTATGACTGGTACCACTGCAACCTTGTTAATTTCTTGTCCCGACCAGATTGGTCTGGTGGCGAAAATCGCTAATTTTATCTATGCTAATGGCGGCAATATTATCCACGCTGACCAACACACGGATTTTTCGGCGGGATTGTTTCTGATGCGGATAGAATGGCAATTAGAAGGGTTTAATTTACCCCGTGGGATGATCGAACCAGCTTTCGCCGCTATTGCCAAACCTTTGCAGGCTAGTTGGTCCTTACATTTTTCCGATACTGTCCCGCGTCTAGCTATTTGGGTGACAAAACAGGATCATTGTCTCCTCGATTTATTATGGCGACAACACGGGGGAGAAATTAGGGCAGAAATTCCTTTAATTATTAGCAATCATCCAGAATTACACTCAGTTGCCAATCAATTCGGTATTGAGTTTCATCATATTCCCATTACCGCCGAAACCAAGATTGAACAGGAAGCCAGACAATTAGAGTTACTGCGGGAATACCGGATAGATTTAGTGATTTTAGCTAAATATATGCAGGTTCTCACTCCAGATTTTATTAACTTTTTCCCCAATATTATCAATATTCATCATTCTTTTTTACCGGCTTTTGCCGGAGCTAATCCCTATCAACGGGCCTACGATCGAGGGGTAAAAATTATTGGAGCCACCGCCCATTATATCACTGCCGATCTCGATCAGGGGCCGATTATCGAGCAGGATGTGGTCAGAGTTAGTCATCGCGATACCGTGGGAGATTTAATTCGTCAAGGTAAGGATTTAGAAAGGGTGGTGTTAGCGCGAGCGGTACGTTTACACTTGCAAAATCGCGTTTTGGTTTACGCTAATCGCACGGTAGTATTCGCTTAAAATGGGATAAGATGTAAGCTGTTAAGCATTTAAATTGCTTGTTGAGACGAGGCAAGAGGCAAGAGGCAAGAGGCAACAGTAAAGGGATTGGGGGAGATTCGGCTAATCTTAAGAATAAGTGCTTTAAATGCGTCTTAGCTTACTTGACAAAAAAGAGAGCATTGAAGCTTAAAAATTAGGAAGTATCGGCGCAATTGACTAAAATAGCAATAGACCAGAGCAGAAGGAAAAAATTATCTATGGCAACCACATCCGAAGACGTATGGCGACTCTTAGCCGAATTAACTACCGCGCAAAAAGAAACTGACCGACAACTCAAGGAAACTGACCGACAACTTAAGGAAGTTAGTCAACAACAGAAGGAGACTGAACTACTATTGAAGGAAGTTAGTCAACAACAGAAGGAAAACGCCCAACAACAGAAAGAAACTGACAAACAACTCAAAGAACTGGGCAAACAAATTGGGGGACTCGGTGCCAAATTCGGCAGCTTTACCGAAGGACTTGCCCTTCCTTCAATGGAAACGATTCTCAGACAACGCTTTGGTATGGAAGTTGTTAGTCCCAGTGTGCGCGCCAGTAAAGAAGGACAACACCTAGAAATTGATGTTCTTGCCTATACCAATGGTGAGCTAAATACCGCTTATATCGTTGAGGTTAAAAGTCATGCTAGACAGGAAGATATTACACAATTAAAAAGTATTTTGCAACGGTTTCGCCGCTTTTTTCCTGAACACAAAGATAAAAAACTCTATGGTATATTAGCGGCGGTTCATGTATCATCAGAATTACGGGAAAAAATTCTGCAAGAAGGGTTTTATGTGGCTCGGATTCATGACCAAGTATTTGAATTGGATATTCCCGATAATTTTCAACCTCGACTTTATTAAAAATTTAGATGTAATCCTAAATCCTGTTATTAAATGATTATTTATTCTCCCCTTTGACTTTTGCCTTTTGCATGAGTGCCTCTCCTGATATGTAGCCCATACTCAACGGATTTAGTACAAGGCCAAGCCGTCCTAAAAGGACAGGGTTTCAAACCGAGGATTTGCGGTGATACAATAAAGTTAGGCCAAAATGCGATCGCAAGAGATAAAGCATGGTTCAAGCACCCATCGAACCCCAACTTTTCTATCCTGATTCCGACGGTAAACCCATGGCCGACAACACAGTTCAATATCGCTGGATTGTTCGCTTGGTTGCCAATCTCAAGTATTTATTTAAAGGGCAAACCGTCTTTGTCGCTGGGGATTTGCTCTGGTATCCCCAGCAGGTAACTGTACCCCCCGCTCCCCGTCAAGCTCCCGATGCCATGGTAGTTTTCGGCCGTCCACCGGGTGAGCGCGGCAGCTATAAACAATGGGAAGAAGACAATATTGCCCCCCAGGTAGTGTTTGAAATCCTCTCTCCGAGCAATAGTGCCAGGGAAATGCTCAAAAAGCAGTCTTTCTATCGGGAG
>NZ_JAPZRB010000393.1:0-2711 GCF_027531105.1 Microcystis sp. LE18-22.4A | reverse complement strand
ATGGGAAGCTTTGAGCGCAGAAGAGCGAGAAAAGTTCCCACCTTTGTGTCCTGATTTTGTGATTGAATTACGTTCTCGTACCGATTCCTTAACCTCTTTACGCGACAAGATGCGCGAATATTTAGCCAGTGGTTTACGTTTAGGTTGGTTGATTAATCCGCAACAGCAGCAGGTGGAAATCTACCGACTAAATAGCGATGGGGAAATTATTAATTTACCTGCTATTTTATCCGGGGAAGATGTCTTACCCGGGTTTGTTTTGAATTTAACTTAGGAAGGATTACAGGGAATAACAAAGGGAATGACACCGAATCAGGCTATCTCTATTTTGTCAAGACATTTCCAGAAAAGCGATCGATTGTCAGCCTGAAGGTGTATAATGTCTCAAAAGCCAGCATCAAGCTACAAAGTTCTCAATATATCCCAAAAAAAACCATCAGGATTTCAGGAACAGATGCTCTGGCTTCTTCTTCAAAGAAAGAGGAAACTCTCAGTCACAACATTGATATTTGTCAATAATGTCCCCTAAAATTTTCAATCATCACTTTACTCCTCTTAAATCCCTCTCTCTGGGATTATTTCTCCTACAAGCTTTCACTCCCCTTACCCTAGCTGCCCCCCCGCGAGAACTGGATAAAACCGTCGGCTGTGATATTCTGGTGGTGGGTGGTGGTTTAGCCGGTGCCGGTGCGGCCTACGAAGCTTTATTATTAGGAAAAACCGTCTGTTTAACCGAGATTACCGACTGGGTGGGGGGACAGATATCTTCTCAGGGAACCTCCGCATTAGATGAAAGACGGACACAAAGAGAAAAATTATTTTTCCCGAAAGGTTATCTAGAATTTAGGGAAAGAATTAGAAAGCATTACGGGAAACGCAACCCCGGAGAATGTTGGGTAAGCGGGTCTTGTTTTTTGCCTTTTGATGGACATAAATTATTATTTCAACAGTTAGAAGACGCTGCCAAAAAAGGCAAAGGAACCCTGAAATGGTTTCCCTCCACGGTAGTCAAAGAATTAAATATTGAAACTTTACCCAATCGCGGTACTGGTCAACAGATTACCGGTGTAATTGCTATTCAACATAGTCCCGCAAAAGGTACTCCTCCCCTAAATACCGAGTTTTTATCGCAAAAAATGGAGGATATCTATCGCTACGAAAATTCTCCCCGTTTTGATAAGAAAATCCTCCGTTTTGTCCCCAAATCCTCCCAACCGAATCAATTAGCAGATTGGTATGTGATTGAAGCGACCGAAACCGGGGAAATAATCGGATTATCAGATATTCCCTACCGTTTAGGTGTCGATAAGCGCAGTTATCTCGAACCTTCTTCCTCTAGCGTCACTGGAGACCCCTACTGTACCCAAGGCTTTACCTATACCTTCGCCATGGAGGAAACAGAAAAACCACAAACCCACGAGAAACCCGTTTATTATGAACGCTATGCCCCCTATTTTAGCTATGAATTGCCGCGATTAGCCGATTTTGACCTCGTTTTCACCTATCGTCGTATTTGGAGTCCGCAACTGGGTAAAGAGAAAACCTTTGGGGGAATTACTTTTACCGAACCCGTCCCGGGGGATATTTCCATGCAGAATTGGACCTGGGGAAATGATTACCGTCCGGGGACTGCGAAGGATAACTTTATCTACACCCGTGAACAGTTGCAACAGCTAGGACAGTTATCTCCGGGGGGATGGATGGGAGGATTACGCACCGAAACCCTCGCGAGGGGCGAAGAACACGCCATTTCCTACTATTATTGGTTAGTAGAAGGGACCACCGATTCCCAGTTAGGGGACGGGGTAAAAGTTCCCCATTTGAATAACCGTTATCTCTCCGGTTTTGATTCTCCCATGGGTACTGCCCATGGTTTGTCAAAATATCCCTATATTCGGGAAGCAAGACGGATTATCGGTCGTCCTTCCCTGACCTTCCCCGCTGGTTTTACCGTCACAGAAATCGATATTTCCCGACAAAATTTTCAAAGCGATTTCTATCGTCAAAATCTTTCTCCGGCAGAATATCGGCGCTTAATTGCCACCTTGGCAGGATTAGAGGGATTTTCCGTACTTGATGGCACATTATCCCCCGATCAGGCCGTTAAACGCAAGCGATCGACTATTTACCCCGATTCCGTCGGTATCGGTCACTATGCGATTGATTTTCATCCCTGCATGACAGAACATCCCCCCGAAAAACCGGGTAATACAGAAAAAGCAGGAGAAAGACGGGGACAGGGCCAAGCTTATCCTTTTGAGATTCCTTTAAGGGCTATAATTCCCCAAAAAATCGATAATTTACTGATAGCGGGTAAAAGTATCGCTCTCAGTCATATTGCCGCGGCCGCCTATCGTGTCCATTCCTTCGAGTGGTCCTCTGGGGTAGCTGCCGGCATCACGGCAGTGTATGCTTTAGATAATAATGTACTGCCCTATCAATTAGTAGAAAGTGATTTTCTCATCGGGAATAAACAACTGCGAGAATTACGGCAAAAAATCGACGCTAGTGGTAATCCAACTATGTTCCCCGATGCCTCAATTTTCCAGTCGATGGATAATTGGTATTAATTAGGGTCTGCTGAAAAAGTTTTTCCTAGGGGCAGGGTGTAGGGTGTGGGGTGTGGGGTGTGGGGTTTTACCCATTTTCATCGGGTAAATTACCTAATTTTCAGGGAAAAAGTCCCGGAATTTTCCCCCCGACCACTCCCA
>NZ_JAPZRB010000450.1:0-4978 GCF_027531105.1 Microcystis sp. LE18-22.4A | reverse complement strand
GGAGTGATCAGGGGTAAATTCAGGGACTTTTTCCCTGAAAATTAGGTAATTGACCCCCTCAAAATCGGTAAAACCCCACACCCCACACCCCACACCCTACACCCTGCCCCTAGGAAAAACTTTTTCAGCAAACCCTAAGTAGAGCATCTTGGAGAACTAAGATTAAGAAAATGGAAATTTACCAATTTAGCCAACGCCAGACAATTATTATGGCTATTCTAGTCCTCTATCTCGGTAAGTATTTAACCAAAAATATCAAATTTCTACAAGATTATAACATTCCTGATGCCGTTGCTGGTGGTGTCTTGGCTTCCTTATTTTTCGGTCTATTTTTTGCTGTTTTTAAATGGCAAATTGAATTTACCCTTAATGTTCGGGATGCCCTGTTAATCGTTTTTTTTACTACTATCGGGCTGTCCTCAAAACTAAAAACCCTGCTGCAAGGGGGTAAACCCTTGCTAATTTTATTAATAACCGCCGTGGTTTATCTCATTCTACAAAATTTAGCTGGGTTAGGAGTGGCAAAAGTGATGGGATTGGATTTACCCATCGGTTTGATTGCTGGTTCCGTTTCTTTGAGTGGGGGTCACGGGACTGCCATTGCTTGGGCTTCTATTTTTCGTGATAATTATGGCATCGCCAAAGCATCAGAAATTGGTGTAGCTAGTGCTACTTTTGGGCTAGTTTTAGGGGGAATTATTGGCGGACCGGTGGCTAAATGGTTAATTACTAGAAATCGACTGCGAGCCAATAATCAAGACCAAGATTTAACGGTGGGAATTAAACAAAGCCAGAGGAATGTCAATATCGATTACAATACAATGCTCCATTCAATCTTAGTGATTGGTTTAACTATCGGTTTAGGTAATCAGATTAACTACTGGGTGACTCCCCTTGGTTTAAAATTACCGGATTTTGTCCCCTGTTTATTGGCAGGAATTATCCTGACTAATACCGTACCTTTGGTGTTGAAACGCTTTCCTTGGCCCGCTAATACGCCCTCTTTAGCCTTAATTTCTGATGTTAGTCTCGGTTTATTCCTATCTATGTCCTTGATGAGTTTACAATTATGGACATTGATCGATTTGGCCGGACCGATTGCTATCCTGTTATTAGTGCAGTTCTCACTCAGTATTATTTATACTGTTTTACTGGTCTTTCCCGTAATGGGAAAAAACTATCATGCTTCAGTAGTTTGCGCCGGTTATTTGGGTTTAACTCTAGGGGCAACTCCCACAGCTATCGCCAATATGACCGCGGTGACGGAACATTTTGGGGCTTCTCCCCAGGCATTTATTATTGTTCCTTTGGTGGGGGCATTTTTTATCGATTTGTCTAATGCTTTTATCATCCAGCAATTTTTGAATTTTCTGACTTAAAAATTTTTATCGATCAAGTAATTTTTGAGGAAAGTTGACTAATCTTTTCCGTCAAGATTGGCCAAAGCTTGCAGTAAAATCGGAATAATACCAAATCCGTTTTTAATAATATGATTAACTGCTAATCGAACTTTAAAAACCCAGTTATGGATTGTTTCTTGCTGCTCCGGCGCTCCCCGCTTCGGCAGGACACAAGTTAACTTGTGTCCTTTTTCAGGCTCAAAATCAGAAATTAGGCTAATCCGACTAATTTAGCGCTGTATTCCCACATTTTTGCCCCTCTTTCATCGTCGCGAGCTTGAGGAGAAACCCTTTGAACAAAGGATTTACCCTCTTTTTTCTGACGATTGCCCCAACTCCAGTAAGCACCGGATTGACGGTATTCGGGGTCAGCCACCACCATAGCGACTCTTTCCCCGGCTAATTCTTGGGAAACATAGCCACCGGTGATATTTTTCTGGAACCAGGGGAAAAACTGCTGGAAAAAGGGGTAATGGTTGCGGAAAAGGGGTGTATCGGCCACACAACCCGGATAGAGGGAAGTAAAAGTGATTCCGGTCGATTGGTGATAGCGTTTGTGCAGTTCCCGCATGGTGAGAACATTACACACCTTACTATCTTTGTAGGCTTTGACCGATTCAAATTTTTTGCCGTCGGCCATAGTAATCGGCTCTTTGAAACCCTTGGCAAACCCGTCCAAATCGCCCAAATCGGGACGAGGAGGAATTTTACCGCCTAATTCATCGGGATTATGGGTGACAGTGCCGAGAATGACTAAACGGCGGTCGGGAGAGGGAGAATTTTTTAGATCTTCCAAGAGCAAATTTGACAACAGGAAATGACCTAAATGATTGGTGGCCATGCTCAATTCATAACCGTCGGGACTTCTTAAGGGTTCTTTGAGCAAAGGCAGATAGATAGCGGCATTGCAGACTAAAGCGGTTAGGGGTCTGCCCAAGGCCCGGAAATTTTTAACGAAGCGCCGGACGCTATCGAGGGAACCGAGGTCGATAAATTCCATACAGTAGTTATCCCGGGGAATGTTCAATTCCTTGGCAGCCTGTTCCATTTTCGGGATATCCCGACAGGCCATAACCACAAACCAACCTCTTTGAGCAAGGGATTTAGCGGCGTAGAGACCGACTCCAGAAGTTGTCCCAGTAATGATCACCGTGGGTTTTTGATCTTGTACCATTTTTTGATAGTTTTCGTTAATCGCTCTGGTCTAGGGAATATCCAAGGGATTCCGATTATAAATTTTATCTCAAATGTCGGGGTTTCATCCCGTCCCTAAAAGCGACGGGATGAAACCAAGCGCCAATATAAAACAGCACTTCGACACATTTCGACAGGCTCAATGTAAAGGCTCAACGTAAAGGCTCAGTGACACGAAGCACGATTAAAAATAAGCGTCCAGTCTCCTGACAAAATCTCGAATAACTTCTTCTTGTAAGGGTCTTGACCTACTCAGGCCAAATAGCTACCATGTAAGTAGAGCGGATAGGGTAATCAACCGCTTTAAAAACCCATGTAGTCTAACCACTACGCTATCTGCACCTTGACAATTAAAGATATGGGGTTCTACTCAATAGTTCTAGTTTCCCCCTGCTCGTGATGTAAAATCTTTACAGGAAATAGACAAAGCAGTATTTGAAGCTAACGTTTCAATTCAAGCAAACTTTGTACCCCCCCCCTGGCCCCCCCCGACGTCGGGGGGGGCCAGGGGGACTATCGTAGGGCATACGAAAAGTAACGCGCAAGCGTGAGAACCACCTCTGGGTTGGATAACGCAAGGCATCTAATTTAAGTGGACTCGTTGAACTAAGAATCCCGAAGCGCTTAGTGCGACGGGAGTGTCAAATAACTTCAAATTTTCGTGAGTGTTCACTTATCAGTGATCAGTGATCAGTTATCAGTGATCAGTTATCAGATTTAAGTTTACCGATCTCCCCACTTCCCCACTTCCCCAATTCATAATTCATAACTAACGAATGGGTTTAGCTAAATCACCGACTTTAAAACCATTACCGGTAATGATGCGACCGACGCTAGATTGACCATCAGCTTCGACAATTTCGAGAGTGCCAATCGGTTGAGTAATCTGACGGATAACCTTACCCGTTTGCGGATCCTTGACCGTTTGAGTCGTCCGTTCGATGGAAATGCGTAAACCGACACGATAGCCTTCTCCCGTACCTTTATTGAGAATTACCTGATTTCCCGCCACGGCAGCCACTAAAGCGGTGACAGTCGGGAGCGAGCGAGGTGTAGCGGCGATTTGGTCGGCTTTATCATTGAGATTATCCACCACCTGCGCCACTGCCTTATCCGTGGCAATACTGAGTAATTTCCCTTCGTTGGAGGTTTGGGAACCACCCCCAACCCCTAAAACCACGGTTGAACCATCGGATTGATTGGCAGTACCATCTCCCTGAGCGGTGGTAATAATTTCGGCCGTGGTGGTATTAATTGCCCGGACATTTAACTTGACAAAAGCATCGGTTTCTGTCTTGGCGGTGCTAAAAATAATAAACGAGCCACCAGATTGTTTTTTTTGTAAATCGAATTGGGTAATCGAACCGATAATCACCACATCTACCCCCAAAATTTGCCCGATTTGAGCGGCGGTAGCGGCATCTACCCGTCCCGAAGCCCCAAAATTTTGTTCTCTGAGGACAGCATCAATGCGACTGCGCTCAATGACTGTATAGCGACCACTTTCCACCAATTTATTGACGAGAATATCACTGACACCACTGGCTCCACCATTGAGAAATGTTAACCACTGGGGATTACTGAGACCGCTATAATCGAAGTCTAAAACCGCTACTCGCACCTTTTCGCTTTTTTGGGCTAAGAGTAGGGGTAAATTGTTAGAGATAGCTTGGGAGAAAGCCGGTGCGTTGAAGCTAAAACCCAAACTAGAAGCGACTCCCACAAGGGTAATCAAGACAGAAAAACCACGGATACTATCTCGATCAAACATGATAAGGGGTTCTCCAGTCAAATAGAATATAGATCATCGAAAATTTGGGTCTGAAACCCCGTCGTTCTACGACGGCTTTACTGTTAAATATTAGCACATTTACGAAATATATGCTAGTGTGAAAGGACATGGAAAAAGCCTATTCGTTTCGATTTTACCCCACACCCGAACAAGAGTCGCTATTGCGGCGCACTTTGGGCTGTGTAAGATTAGTTTACAACAAAGCTCTCCACGAACGAACACAAGCTTGGTATGAAAGACAAGAAAGAGTAGGCTACGCTCAAACTTCTTCAATGCTAACTGATTGGAAAAAGCAAGAAGAATTAGACTTTCTCAATGAAGTAAGCTGTGTACCTTTACAACAAGGGTTAAGACATTTACAAACAGCTTTTACTAATTTCTTTGCTGGTCGTACTAAGTATCCCAACTTTAAGAAAAAACATCAGGGAGGAAGTGCCGAATTTACTAAGTCTGCTTTTAAATTTAAAGACAAACAAATCTATTTAGCCAAATGCACAGAACCTTTACCTATTCGATGGTCAAGACAAATACCAGAAAGCTGTGACCCAAGTACAGTAACAGTCAGATTACATCCCTCAGGACGTTGGCATAT
>NZ_JAPZRB010000235.1:0-1331 GCF_027531105.1 Microcystis sp. LE18-22.4A | reverse complement strand
GCTAATTATAAATTATACAGAGGTAGCAGCGGCTAAGTCTGGGTACTGGCAGTGCGGGACGGTGCTATGGCGATTTGATTACCCTATTCAGAAATCTTTGTCAAGTACAATTTATACCAAATTAGATGAGCTTACCCTGCTTCTGTGTACCTGCCTTGGGAATTGTACAAGTATGCTAAATTGTTGAGGAAAGTTGCCACAGAGGGATGATTGTCTCCTAAGAGTAGTTTTGTCAAATCTAATGTAACTCTATATTTTGAAATAAAATGAAAAATCCTTCTTGTGTAAAATGCTTATCGTGGGTAAGAATTTCATTTATATTCATTTGGCGCATTGTTTGCATGGATATACAATCTGTTAAGCTGTAATCTTTATCTGGACGATTTTGATATAAATCTAATCCTGATTGGAACGTCTGATGAGTTTGAGGTATAACTAAGATTTGGGGATTATTTTGTAAGCCTCTAATAACTTGTAAGGTTTTTCGTCTAACTGACATTCCATAAGCAGATAGATTGTTGAAAACTTCAATAAAGACTTCATCGGTTGTCACTATTGTTACCTGCTGGAGTTTCCTTGTCATTTCTATAGCTTTCTCATGCCAATCATCACGATTGTTAATGAGAGCAACCCAATAAAATGTGTCTGCAAAGATGGTTTTCATTGCTATGATGCTATAAACTTTAGTTTCGGCTTTGCTTAGGATTTGGGAACTCCATAAAGATAATGATCATGCTGATTAGCAAGATCTATAGGCAACTTTTCTAAGTCGTCATTGTCTAATGGTATCTCTTCCAGAAGCTTTAATATTGCCTCCCCTACATTACTTTCAGATTTAGCATAACTAGCTTGTGCTGAAAGGAGGAAGTTTAAAGTTTCTTCTATTAAAGAATCTGGTGCTTGTTCAATCTCTTGTAATAGTCTCTCTTTAGTATTCATGGTTTTATTCCTTGCTAATCAGTTATCAGTCATCAGTGATTAATTCAATTATAGTCGATGATAGGTGGTGCGTGAGGACGGATTGTTAGCTTGAAGTTAAAGCGGAAATTTTGGCCGTCTAACTAGGTTTTACTAAATCTGGATGTTGTTAAATTTTCTCTTGACAAAGGCGACTTGACAGGATACTATATTCATAATGGAAAATCCGTGCGCCTACAGACCCTCTTTTCCAACGCTCTTAACTATGATTAGTTCATTCAATCGCTCTTCATCTCTAATCCACTCTTAACTAGCTCCCTAATCACAGTCCATCAGATGATTACATCAACCACTGTCGATGGTGGTGGTGGGTTACTGGACTAGGTAATAGGTGTAGGGGTAATTCATGAATT
>NZ_JAPZRB010000625.1:0-7042 GCF_027531105.1 Microcystis sp. LE18-22.4A | reverse complement strand
TAGCACTTAACGCTCTTAACCAGGAATCCACTTACCGACGTAGTCTGGCACAAAAAAGTAAACGGGCGGCCATGGATAATAACTATATGATGGCTGTGCTGAAAGCCTTTTGTCAAGCCTAATTGAGATGCTCTTACCCTGTACACAGAAGCAGAACCTCTCTATCTAGAAGCGATTAATATTGCTACCCAAGCATTAGGGGAAAATCACCCCCATACCTAAACCGTTTATCGGAATTATCTGAGGATGCTGTCTTATCTATGATTGGAATGATTGAATGATGGACTGTGATTAGGGAGCTAGTATAAGAGTGGATTAGAGATGAAGATTGATTGAATGAACCAATCCTAGTTAAGACCGTTGGAAAAGAGGGTTTGTAGGCGCACGGATTTTCCATTATGAATATAATATCATGTCAAGTCGCCTTTGTCAAGAGAAAATTTGACAACATCCAGATTTAGTAAAACCTAGTTAGACGGCAGAAATTTCCGCTTTAACTTCAAGCTAACAATCCGTCCTCACGCACCACCATCGACTGTGGTTGATGTAATCATCTGATGGACTGATTACTGATTACTACTCACTGATTACTGATTACTGCTCACTGATCACTGATAATAACCCTTGACCACCAAAACGGACAACATCGGTACAAAATAACCCCGTTTCCTCCTGCACAGCTTCTATAGCTTTAACTGCCGCCTCCGTACTAAGATGAAAAGTATTTAAACTAATCCCTTTTACCTTCACCTCCCCGAAACTTCCCCCGGCGCTGGCAGTCATTTCGTAGAGTTTAATCACTTCTGTTAGGGGAGGGATGAGAATATCGGGTAAATCATTGATATGAATTTGTCCAGCGCGATGGACGAGAATTAACCCCGTTGGTTGACTGCCACGCATTAAGGGCAAGGTAGCAGTGGATCCAGGGTGTAATAGGGAGCCTTGACCCTCAATAAACAGAATATCGTTATTTTCTGCTGATTCTAACACCAAAGCCTCGATCGCACCAGCAGCATAATCGACGCGCACTGCATCCAAGGGTACACCCTTCCCCGCGATCATAATTCCCCCCTGTCCAGTGGCTAAAAATTGCGATTTTAGCCCTTTTTCTGGGGCAACCCGATGTAATTCGATGCTAGTGGACATTTTGCCCACACTCATATCCGTGCCTACGGTTAAAATACGCTGACAGGTTAAATTTTTCGCCCGCGCTTGCCCAATTTTTAAGTCTTGGGGTTCCAGACGGATATCCCAAATCCATTGATCTGGTTTAAGCTGAGGAAAAAGGGGTTTTAGGGGTGTATGGAGACCATTAACGAGGGATAACCCTGCATTTACCCCCTCTTTGATTTCTTCTAGCCAATGGGGGGGTAAAATGCCTCCTGAGGGTGCGATGCCAATTAACAGGGTATCGGGATGAGAGGTTAAAGCTTCCTTAACACTAGCAACAATCGGCAAGGGGCGATCGATTCCGGCCACTTCTTTTAAGGTGCTGCCGGCGCTTTCTGCGTCAATAATCGCCACTACCTGCGCTTTTCCGTAACGCAGATAACTTAATCCGGTTTTGCCGCGAGTTCCTTTGATTCCTTCATGGAGAAGAATCGCTACTTTCTTGTCAGGAGTCAAATAATTAGTCATCTTTTATCCGTAAACTAACACCCAAACCGGGTGAATTATTTGGTTGTAAACGTCCCTTTTCCAAGCTTAAACCCGTAAAGGGATCATCGCGTAAATTTAAATGACTATCTAGGTCAAGATAGTTGACAAGCGGGCCAAGATGTGCTAGGGCAGTATTGGCTAAACTGCTATCAGAGTAACATCCGAACATAATTTGCAGTCGGCAAGCTTGGGCAATATGAATCATTCTCTGCACTTCTGCTAATCCACCAGCTTTCATTAGTTTAATATTAATGCCGTGGACTCGATCGGCCAGTTTCGGGATATCTTGACTAGAAAAACAGCTTTCATCGACGAAGATAGGTAGGGGCGATTTTTGGTATAAATCAATTAAATCTCGTTCTTGTCCGACGGATAGGGGTTGTTCCACATAAATAACGCCTTTTTCCTCTAACCATTGGCACATTTTCACCGCATCGCTAAATTTCCAACCACCATTAGCATCGACAGTTAGGGGCAAATGGGGGACAATTTCTTTAATAGCTAGAATTATGGCTCGATCGGCTTCTATACCGTCCGGTGAGCCTAATTTGACTTTTAATAAGCTAAAATCGCCGATTTCTAGCCAATCTAACAGCCTTTTCTGCACATTTTCTGGAGAATTTAAACCGATAGTAACAGAAACCGGCGGAATTAAAGAGCGATCGAGTCCAAAAATTTGCCAGAGAGGTAAATTAGCTTTTTTGCCTAACCAGTCGTGCAGTGCCGTATCAATAGCGGCACGAGTAGCCGAAGATATCTGATTTTGCCATAAAATTTTCTCAATTTCTTGGCGTTGACAGGGGTGAAAAGATTGTAAAATAGGAGCGATCGAGTTTAATTCTTGCAGGATTTTATCGGGTTTTTTCTCCTCGCTGGTAATATCAAAAGGGGATGCCTCTCCCCACCCTTCGATATTTTCCTCGCTAATTTTCAGCCAGATATTAGTATTTTCGCTGGTAGTGCCGCGACTAATCCTTAAAGGTACTCGTTTATGAATAGTAAAAGTTTGCCAGTTTAGCAGCATAATTCACCTCGGGATGATCGGGGAATAGGAACAGAAAAATTATCTACACTTACCCAAATCCTTACTTCTGTCCACTCTCCCCGCAATCATACAACTTCCGGCGGTGTTTTTCGTCAAAGACAAAATATGATAGGCTAACCGAAGGTGTAAGCAAGACGGCTGCGGGTTAGGAAATTGGGATGAAAAAGGAGTGAGTTAACCAAAATCAATGATTAAGAAAAAGATTTCTTACTGGGTAAATGGAGGTATTGCCCTCATTGATCGCTATCTGATCAGCCAACTACTACCCCCATTTTTATTTAGTGTTGGTTTATTTGCCTCTTTGGGAGTAGCGATTGGCAATCTTTCCGATTTGGCTAATCAGGTAGTTGATGCCAATCTACCCCTCGCTTCAGCCCTAGAAATTCTCCTGTTAAAAGTGCCAGAATTTGTCACTTATTCCCTGCCGGTTTCTCTTTTGCTGGCCACTTTAATCACCTACGGTCGTTTAAGTAGTGATAGTGAAACCGTTGCCCTGCAAAGCTGTGGAGTCACTCTTTATCGTCTTTTTATACCCACTTTTTGCCTGAGTTTAATAGTTACAGTTGTGACATTTTTATTAAATGAATATGTGGTTCCAAATGCTAATTATCGAGCCACAGGAATTTTAGTGCAGAAAATTAATAAAGAAGCAAGTTTTTGGAAAAACAAAGATTTTTATTATCCCGATTATGAAATAAAAACCCTAGAAAATGGTACGATTAATCGCAATTTAATAAGTTTATTTTATGCCGAACAATTCGACGGTGAAAAGATGAAAACCGTCACCGTTATCCGTTGGCTAAAACAAGAATTAAATCAAATTATTATCGCCGATTCGGCCCGTTGGAATGCCGTCGATAACGTCTGGGACTTTTTTAACGGCATTATCTATGAATTAACCCCCCCTAACGCCTCCTATAGCCAAGTTATCCCCTTTAAAGCCGAAAAAATCGCTTTATCTCGCTCCGCTTTCGATTTTGCTCGTCAAAGCCGCGATCCCTACGAGATGAACATACCACAGGCGATCGAATATGTGCAACTGCTCAAACTCAGTGGCGATGATAAGAGAGTCAGGTTTTTTCAAGTGCGAATCCAGCAAAAAATCGCCTTTCCCTTTGTCTGTATCGTCTTTGCTACCATAGGTTGTGCCTTGGGTTCTCTACCGCAAAGAATCGGTCGGGGAACCAGTTTCGGTCTCAGTGTCGCCATTGTTTTCCTCTATTATCTTTTAAACTTCTTAGTCGGCAGCTTGGGACTAACCGCCACCCTTTCCCCCTTCCTAGCTGCCTGGCTGCCTAACTTTTTCGGTTTTGGGTTAGGTCTGTGGTTATTATGGCGACTTAACGGTTAGACTTTTTTGAAAATTTTCGTCAAGATAGGAGACGTAGAGTTATAGCAGGCCCCTTAGTCTATGTTTCCCTTCTTCTTTAACACTTGTGGCAGCACTTCCCGCCAAGAATGTCAAGAGCGTAAATTAACATTCCTCAAATGGATGCGCGATGACCTCGAAACCCGTCTAGCGGGATTAAATGCCGCTATCGAAACTATCGAGCGTCAAATCAGTCGGGAAGGTCAATAAACCCTGAAAATAGGCGAGTTTTCCCCTCGCCTTCTCCCCACAATTAGCTAAGAGAGATAACTTGACAGTTGTATTCGCCAAGAGGGATAATAGAAGTTTGTGTGAACTTTAGCTAGACTAAAATACCTTGGCTAACGTTATTGTGATCGGCGCTCAGTGGGGCGACGAAGGAAAAGGAAAAATCACGGATCTGCTGAGTCGATCGGCGGATGTGGTGGTGCGTTCTCAAGGTGGCGTAAATGCGGGTCATACCGTCGTCGTCGATGATCAAACGTTCAAACTCCATCTAATTCCCTCTGGGATTCTCTACCCAGATACGGAATGTATAATCGGCTCAGGAACAGTCATAGATCCCTCGGTGTTACTCAAAGAGATGGCGCAATTACACGCCCTCAATGTCACCACCGACAATCTCTATATCTCGCAAACGGCTCATGTCACTATGCCCTATCATCGGCTGCTCGATCAAGCATCCGAGGAAAAACGGGGTAAATATAAAATCGGCACCACGGGAAGGGGGATCGGCCCCACCTATGCCGACAAATCCGAGCGCATCGGCATTCGAGTCATCGACTTGATGAATACCGAGAATCTGCGGCAAAAACTAGAATGGACGATCAATTATAAAAACGTCATTTTAGAAAAGTTATATAACTTACCGCCTTTAGATGCGAAGACGGTGATCGAGGAATATCTAGAATATGCCGAGATACTGCGTCCCCATGTGGTCGATAGTTCCCTAAAAATCTACGAAGCAATCCGCAAGCGTAAGAATATTCTTTTTGAAGGGGCCCAAGGCACCTTACTCGACCTCGATCACGGAACCTATCCCTACGTTACCTCCTCCAATCCGATCGCCGGCGGTGCTTGTGTGGGCTCTGGCATCGGTCCGACGGTAATCGATCGAGTGATCGGTGTGGCCAAAGCTTACACCACTAGGGTAGGTGAAGGTCCATTTCCCACGGAATTAGAGGGGGAGATCGAGCAGTTATTGTGCGATCGCGGGGCGGAATTCGGGACCACCACCGGCCGTCGTCGTCGTTGCGGTTGGTTTGATGCGGTTATCGGTCGTTACGCGGTGCGAATCAATGGTTTAGACTGTCTAGCGATCACCAAATTAGATGTTCTCGATACCCTAGAGGAAATCAAAGTCTGTGTCGCCTACCAATTGGACGGCCAAACCTGTCGCCATTTACCCAGCAGTGCCGGGGAATTCGCCCGTTGTCAACCGATTTACCGAACGATGCCAGGGTGGCAACAACCCACCAGCGATTGTCGGAGTCTGGAAGACCTACCCAAACAGGCCCTCGATTATCTAAAATTCCTGGGGGCGATCATGGAAGTACCGATCGCTATTATCTCCCTAGGAGCTAGTCGCGACCAAACTATCATCGTTGAAGACCCCATTCACGGTCCAAAACGCGCTCTTTTGGACGAAAATGGCTCACCTTGGGATAATCACGAATTTTAAATCATTGCTAAAGAGGATTAGTCAACTATGCAAGTTAGCGTTGAATGTCAAAAAAGACCCGAAAATATTAACCCCAGGGCCCTACGTCGTCAGGGTTTGATCCCGGCGGTTCTCTACGGCCACAGCGGCACGGAATCGGTTTCCCTCGTGGTGGGAGAAAAAGCGGCCTTAACCCTGCTCAAAAAGGCCTCGGTGAATAATACCCTGGTGGATGTTAATGTCCCCGAAATGCCCTGGACGGGAAAAGCTTTGATCCAAGAGGTACAATCTCATCCTTGGAAAAGAAATCTCTATCACCTCAGTTTCTTCTCGGTGTCTGCCCACGGTAAGCTCGATATCGTTGTTCCGATTAAAGCCATGGGAGAAGCGATCGGAACTAAACAGGGCGGTTTAATCGAACAGTTCGTCAACGAAGTTAATGTCTCCTGTATTGCCGATAATATCCCAGAAGTGATCGAATTTGATGTGTCGGGGATCGGTGTGGGGCAATCCCTGCTCGTGGGTGATTTGAAAATGCCAGAAGGGGTGACTTTAAAAGATGATCCCCATACCACCGTTTTTGCCATTGTTGCCGCTAAACGGTAAATTCAGTGATCGGTGGTCGGGTGATCGGGTTTTGGGGTGATAGGGTGATGAGACAGCTTCCCCCTCCCCAACCCCCACTCTGGCATAACTGCTACTGCATACTTTGTGCTTTTTGTCAAAAAAACTTTTTCTTGGCAATAAAACTACACAAAAAAAAGATCATCGTTGTGGGTGAAATTGACTAATTTACCTGTCTTAATTAGGATCACCCTGTAGGTGTGGCGAGGGTTTCAAGCATTGCTGTCCAAAAAAGCACAGGGTAAGCCACTATGAAATTCTATCAAATCGCTGTAACCATTGCAACATCGTTGTTAAATAAAAATCTTTCTCAATTAATTCTTAAGAATTTGTAAATATTGCTAAATGTTAATTTAAATATTCTCAAGTTTTTGGAGTCAATAAATAATTTTTGCTTATCTTTGGCGCACATTGGGTTAGAAGTCGGGAGTTAGTATTCAGTTATCAGTCATCAGTTATCAGTGTCAGCTTTTTTCTCCCCTCTCCCCTCTCCTCTCTCCCCTGCTCCCATCTACTGGGGGGTTATATCGTGAAAACGCTCAAATAATGGGACTTAGGCGTTTTCGGTCAGCAAAAAAGGCTCAAACCATTACGGGACAAAGGGTTAACCTCGATTTATGATTTTCCTTGATCTATCTGGGTTTCAGCGATTTTGGGCTTCTCGAAGTAAATCCCAAGCGGGGAT
>NZ_JAPZRB010000203.1:0-15502 GCF_027531105.1 Microcystis sp. LE18-22.4A | reverse complement strand
CGATACTAAACGTCGGGACATATAAACAGTTATAAGGTTGGTCATGGTTGACCTCTTAGATTCAGTCGGGGGACTGAAGACCTTACTAGGCGGTTATTTCAGGCATTTCAGCCCTATTTCATGCCTAAACGTTTCGCACCTATCTTTCTATTCTAGTTTAGCTGGGGAGTTAGATATCTTTATGGCTCTGATTCTAGGTTAAACTCAATCCGGCTCTGTAAAACCATTTCTGCAATTACCGCTCCTCCTTTACCTTGAGCTAAAACCCGCTCAAAACGGTTGATTAATTCGGGAATATTGATCACTTCCTCTACCGATTCTAGATATCTTTCGACAATTGCCCTGATCTTGTATCTTATCTTAGCTTGCTCCGCAACTTTTTCTAAAATTTCCTCGCAAGTCTGCTCGGTTTTAACCACAAAAGTAATGGGATATTTTTGCACTTTATCAATATCTAAAAAATATTTATCAGCAGCTATCGTTTCCGTAACTTGAAAAAATCGACCTAGGGGTTTCATGACAAAATCTATCCCCCCGTCATTGGCATTTGTTCGACCAGTTTTATATAAAAGTAAGTATTCAGAGTTTAACTGATCAGGCGACCATCCCCAATATATTTTCCGTTCCCCATAATACTCTTTAAGAATTGCATAACTGACAATCTCAAAAACTCTAGCATCAATGTTTGGTCTGAGTAAACTCCGAATAAATTCAATGGCTCTCTGGGGATCTTGCTGTTGAATATCAATCATCTGTTGACAATAGCTGATAAATTGATTAAATGCTTTTTGTCTTGTTTGCACATAGGCATCAATTATATCTATAATGACCAGGGCAATATTAACTTGATTACCCTCTAGATAAAACTTAATTAAATTCTCATTAAGCCAGTATCTATTGGTTTTAAAATCTCTAATTATCGGCAGATAAGATAAAGTAGGAAAATACTTTTTAAATTCCTGATTTAATCGATGATTGAGAGCATGATTTTGTAATTTATCGCCAAAAGGAAGCTCCCTTTGCCTGCGAAAAAGTGTCATATACTGAGCGCCTTGATACTCGTCGTATCCATCCTTAAGATGAAACTCATTATTAATATAGTCTTCCACTAAAACATAAATGGCATAATGGTTAGCCAATCCTGCTCGGGATTTAGAACCTCGATTAGCGGCTCTAGTTTTAATGTTCAAATATTGCAATAACTCACTAGCATTTAAAATGCTATTTCCCTGATTGGGAAAGTAATTATCGATAATTTTAATAATTATCTTGGTGAATTCATGCTTGACTATCGACATCGAAAAGACTCTCCTGTACAAAGTTAGATTCTTGTTTATTTTCGCTTTTTCTACTATAGCTTTTTTGAGGTGGTAGTAACTTTTCTTCCTTGTATTCTTGCCATCCGAGAATCCGTCGAAGACCAATTTTTAAATACTCCTCTTGTAATTCTATACTAATAGAAATTCTTCCCAAACGTTTAGCTACAGCTGCAGCTGTAAAAGTTCCTGCAAAGGGATCAAGCACAATTCCACTCTTGTCAGTGCTGGCCAAAATAATTCTTTCTAGCAATGATTCAGGTTTTTGTGAGGGATGATTTTCGTATTCATCCATGCGATATCTTACCCTAGGGAAATACCAGACATTGCCCGGTACTTTCTCTGTATTGTATTGACTCGGAATCGCTTTTCTATAATCAATTAGTTTTCGTTTTGCTCCAGTTTTTGCTTCTATCTTAATATCCTTTGAATTAAAAGTGTAATGATTTTTATCTTTCACACAGTGAAGTATTGGTTCATACATCGAACCAAAATATTTTGTTGCTTGTACTCCTGAACTATCATAATGCCAGATAATACGACTAAGAATCGTCATTTTTTGTCTTAAGTAAAGATCAAAGTAAGGCATTGCTTGAGTGCTGGCCATAACATATAATGTTCCCTGGGGTTTCAAGATGCGAAGACACTGATCAAGAATTTGATTTGCCCAATTTATATAATCATTTTCCGATTCCCATTTGTCGTAAAAATCGGCAAAATGCTTACCTATATTATAGGGAGGATCGAGAAAAATTAGATCTACAGAATTAGAGGCAATCTCAGTGGATAAAATCGGCAAAGAATCACCATGAAATATAACTTGCTCATCAGCTTCGTATCGTTTAAACATGATCATTTTTTCAATTTAAAGTAGTTATATTTTTACTAGGAAATGTCTCAATTTTTAACCTCCTTAGCAATTAGGATAATTTACAGACTTTCTCATAAAGATGAAGTATAACCTAATTTGGTATTGATGACTGACTTCTGACGAGGGAGTCCCCACAACGAAAACTTGGATTTTTAAGCCTTTAAATATTTTAATATGAGTCAGTATCCCGCGGTCTAATAATTTGGTCAAATTATTTCTAGTAAATTTCTTGCTACTGCTTCCACTACAGTTATAGGAACAGCGTTTCCGAATTGTTTTTTAGCGATGGCTGAATGTGGATGATAGATAAAATTATCGGGGAATCCTTGTAATTTACGCGCATCTTGGGGAGTAATTTCTCGAAACTTTTTGGGTTTATAGATTTTCTTTAAAAACAATTGTTTGTATTCTTGGGGATGAGTAGCGGTAATTGAAATAGTAGCAATATAATCTTTAGCACCCGTAGCGGTTAGGGTAGGAATAATATCGGCCGTCGGTAAAATAATCCGATAAATGCCGTTAATTCCCGTCATATTTTTCGAGTTAATAAATTCATACTTACCCTGCTGCGTTTGCCAACAAATCCCCAGAGAAACTAACTGATTTAGTTCCTCGATTTTTAGGTCGGGTATAATTTCCAAAAAAGCAGAAAAAGCCACGGGATGACCATCTTTTTCGCCATACTTTTTACTGCGTCTTAATTTCAGCAAAGCTAAACAGATACTTTTTTGTCGTTCCGTAGTTTTGATAATATCCCAAGAATGAATAGTTGTGTGGCCATTTCTTAAATCAGAAAAAATAAAAAAGTCATTTAATTCATCTTCTTTTTGAAAACGAGTTCTTGATGGAGGAACAAAACCATTAAATAAAGTATCCGCAGATAACTTGACTTTCTCGACGGGTTGAATATTCTTGATGTCTTCTAAAATATCTAAAACCTTGGGATGGATACCCAAAGGTAAGGGAAATTTAAACCGCTCATAGTTATCTATATTTTTTCTAATTCCTACGATAAAAACTCTCTCGCGATTCTGGGGTAAACCAAAATCGTAGGCATTTAATAACTGCCAGTAAACTTGATAACCACAGCCGGTTAATTCATCGATAATTAATTGTAAATTCTCCCGATTGCGAGGACTAGCCAACCCACTGACATTCTCGAAAATAAAGCTTTTTGGTTGACTTTTCTGGACTAATTTAATCACATCAAACCAGAGTTTTCCCCGGGGATCCTCAAATCCCCGTAAACATCCCGCCACCGACCAAGGTTGACAGGGAACGCCGCCGACAATAAAATCGAGATTATCGGGTAAATTGCTAATTTTACTCACATCTCCGAAAGCAATTTCATCGCTGTTGAGATAGCTAATAAAATTTTGTTGATAAACTTGGATGGCCTGTTTATCGATTTCTGAATAGCCTAAACAACGTCCCCCCAATTTCTCCAAAGCGATTCTAAAACCACCGATTCCCGCGAATAAATCGATAAAACGATACTGGGGATGGGTGATAACCAGATGTAGGGGTAATTGGGTTTGTGTGCTGACTTTAACTGTGGTTTTCAAGGGTAAATAATTCCTTTTCACCATCTGGGAAGATGTGTGTCTGTATTAATTATTTTAGTATAACTTAAGAGTTTTTTCTAGGTATTTTCAGCCGATCGAGGCACGACAATAATAGACCTCTTGTAACCCACATTCTGCACTTCCAATTGTAGTAAGCTGTACTGAATTTAAACTGCGTATTCAAAATTTTAGTACAAATGCTCAAACTTCCTCTCCCTGCTCCTTCTCCCTTGCAGTCTTAACGAGCAATTTAGATAGTCAACAGCTTATGGCTGGTAGCATATAAAATGAAAATAGCTTAAGTATTTATACTTATGCTCTTGGGGTAGAAAAAGTGAGAAACTAAAAAAGTTCTCAAAAAATATTCAAGTCAAGAAAAATGTCAAAGATAGAAGTAAAAAATCTAGACCACTTTTGTAGAGCGAAAACAATTGACAAAAATCGCCGAATGTCTTTCTCTATAAGGGTTTCATCCCTCGAACCAATTTTTGCTTCCAAGCCAGCTGAACAAGATTTCTTTGACCGAATTTGGTTCTCTCGCATCCGTGTCTTAACCTGTCGGTGATTCAGCAAGATGTGTCAGGCAGTCAGATAAAAAACTTGTTTCTGGGCGGGGAATCCCTACAATAGGAAACAGGATAATTAGTAGTAGATGAAAACCGATGGGTCAGTTTTTTAAACAAACTTTCGCTAGTTGCTTGGGAACTTTATTGGGATTATTGGTATTTTCGTCCCTAGGTGTGGGGGGATTAGCATTTTTACTGCTTTCTTTCCTGATTTCTAGCGATAGCTCCTCAGTTAAGGAAAAATCAGTCTTAGTCTTTAACTTAGCCACCAATATCAGCGATGCTCCCCCTAGTTCAAGTTTAGCCGATAGTTTGACCAGTGAGAGTCGGATCACTTTAAATTTGCGACAGGTGATAGCGGCGATCGAAAAGGCCGCCCTTGATGATAGTATTGTCGGTCTGTTACTCTACGGTCGCGGCACTGTCGGTGAATATGGCTATGCTACCCTGACGGAAGTGCGGCAAGCTTTGGCAAAATTTCGCCAATCGGGTAAAAAAATTATCGCCTACGATGTGGAATGGACGGAAAAGGAATATTATCTCGCTTCCGTTGCTGAAAAGGTGATTATTAATCCCGTGGGGAGAATGGAAATTAATGGTTTAAGTAGTCAACAAACCTTTTTTGCCGATGCACTAGAAAAATATGGTGTGGGGGTACAAGTGGTAAAAGTGGGTTCTTTTAAAGGTGCGGTGGAACCCTATACGCGTCAGGATTTAAGTGTCCAGAATCGTCAGCAGCTGCAAACCCTACTCGATACAATTTGGTCTAATTATAGTTCCACAGTGGCCAAAAGTCGCAATTTAACACCCCAACAGGTGCAAACTATTTCTGATACTCAAGGTATTCTGGAAGCAACCACAGCGAAAAAGGCGGGTTTTGTTGATGAAGTGGCCCATTTAGATCGAGTAATTGCTTTAGCAAAGGATTTGACAGGAGAAGCAAAAAATAAAACTAATCAGGAGGAAAACTCTGGCTCCTTTTCGCAAATTTCTTTAGCTAATTATGCTAGTTCTCTCGATGATGAGGGGGGAGATAGTAGCGATCAAATAGCGATAGTTTATGCAGAAGGGACAATCGTAGAAGGTCAGGGAGATAGAGGCGAAATCGGTGGGGATAAATTGGCGAAGGAATTGCGAAAATTACAAGGGAAGGAGGAGGTAAAAGCGGTAGTTTTGAGAATTAATAGTCCGGGGGGAAGTGCCACCGCTTCCGAGGTGATTCTGCGAGAAATTAAGCGTTTAGATGCGAAAAAACCAGTAATTATTTCTCTGGGTGATGTGGCAGCTTCTGGGGGTTATTGGATTGCGATGGGGGGTCAAAGAATTTTTGCCGATAATGATACAATTACTGGTTCGATCGGTGTGTTTGGATTATTGTTAAATATCCAGAAGATTGCTAATAATAATGGCATCGATTGGGATACGGTTAAAACTGGACAATTAGCCGATCTATCTACTATTACCAGACCGAAAAATCCCCAAGAATTAGAAATTTATCAAGCGGCAGTTAATCGGTTCTATGATTTATTTATCGAGACGGTAGCCAAGGGGCGAAAATTATCCCCAGACAAGGTAAGAACTGTGGCCCAAGGTCGCGTCTGGACGGGAAAAGATGCGGTTAAAATTGGTTTAGTTGATCAAATCGGTGGCCTAGAAGCGGCAGTACAATACGCAGCCAAAACAGCTAAATTAGGAGATGATTGGAGTCTTAAAGAATATCCTCGATCGCAAAGTTGGCAAGAAGAACTTGTCTCTAATTTCTTGCAAACCTATCTTCCTCCTCTAACTAAAAATAATCACCCTTTGACGCAGGAATGGCAAAATTTTCAGCAGGAATTATTGAAGTTACCTACATTTAACGATCCCCATAGTGTTTATGCTAAGTTACTTTTTAATCTCGATTTTCGCTGATACTTAGGTAAAAATAATGCCCGCTAATTCTGAAATTATTTGACGACAAAAATTTCTATGAATCGCCCTAATAGCGTTATTCTCGGTTTAGCCTATATTTTGGGATTGTTATCTACAGGTCTGGTAGATTTTAGTCCCCAGTTAAACCGATGGCAAGAAGTGGTAATTAGAATTGTTATTCTTAGTCTAATTACCCTATTAACCACGATTTTTATCCGTCGTTTTTGGTGGCAAAGTCCCCCTAGAAAAATTTGGCTGATGGGGGGATTAATAGCTATATTTGCCGTTGTTTATCTAGAAATTCGCACTCCTTACCCCACCGCAAATGATATCAGTCATCTTTTAAAAAATAATGTGGTTAACTCTATTAAAATCACGGGCAGTATTATATCAGAAATTCGTCTCAATCGCCGAGAAAATTTACAATTTTGGTTAGAAGTAAAAGAATTTAGCCTCAAGAATTTACCTACAGAAAAATCCACGGGTAAACTCTACGTTACTCTACCAAATCTAGCAGAAAATCAGGTTTATCCCGGACAAGAAATAACAATTAAAGGATTACTTTATCGCCCCCGTCGTGCAAATAATCCCAATGCTTTTGACTTTGCTAATTATCTGGCGCGTCAGGGTGCTTTTGCTGGTTTAAAAGGGGAAATAATTATCGATAAAAAATCACCGAATTGGGGAATTTGGCAGATTCGTCAGCGCATTGTTGAGGCACAAATTCAAAGACTAGGCCAGGAAAAAGGGACTTTATTAAGTTCGATTACCCTCGGACGACAAGCGGTTAATTTGCCAGCAAAAATCACTGATTTATTTATTAAAACTGGATTGGCTCACATTTTAGCAGCTTCTGGCTTTCATGTGGCTATTTTGTTGGGATTTGTTTTAACTATTACTCGCAATTTATCCCCCAAACAACAGTTTATTATTGCCCTTACTATCTTAATAATTTACGGCACTTTAACTGGGTTACAACCTTCAGTGCTGCGGGCGATTTTGATGGGAATTGGGGCATTAATCGGTCTGCTTTATAATCGAAAAGTTAATAGTTTAGGATCCCTGTTACTAGCGGCTACAATTCTATTATTATGGCAACCTCTCTGGATTTGGGATTTAGGATTTCAGTTAAGTTTTTTAGCGACTTTGGGATTAATTATTACCGTTCCTTTGCTGAAAAATAAAATTGACTATTTACCTAATTTAATCGCTGAACCTATAGCTATTAGTCTAGCTGCTAGTCTCTGGACTATGCCTTTATTAATGTTTACCTTTAACTCGATCGCTCTTTATAATATCCCCATTAATATTATCACAACTCCCCTAGTTACCCTGATTAGTTTAGGAGGAGTTTTTACGGCCTTTTTAGGCTTAATTTATCCCCCTTTGGGCAGTATCAGCGCTAGTATTCTCTATTACCCTCTAGAGTTATTACTGCAAATTACCACCTTTTTTAGTCTGCTTCCTTTTAGTACCTACTCCACGGGTAAATTATCTTTAGGAGTGATGTTAATTATTTATATTTGCCTTACCTTAATCTGCTTTAATATCTGGTTTCGTCAACGGTGGCATTTAATCGGTTTATTTATCCTCACTTTAATTTTAATACCGATTATTTATCAGCATTTAACTTTAACTCAGGTGACAGTTTTAGCCACCAAATCGCAACCGGTAATCATTATTCAAAATCGAGGAAATACTCTCTTAATTAATGGGGAGGAACCCGCAACAGCACGTTATACAGTTTTGCCCTTTTTGCGACAGGAGGGAATTAATCAAATACAAGGAGCAATAACCGTCAATAATTCGGCGCAATTCTCAACTATCAGTGAGAGCATACCGATCAAAAAAACTATTAATTTATCCCAGTTAGAAAAATTTAATCTTGGCGAAATTACTGGACAATTGCTCGAGAAAAATTTATTTAAATTTCAGGTAAAAAATCAATCTTGGCTATGGATTGTCAACCCGAAAATTCCCGTTAATTTATCCCAAGAATTCAGCCCCCTAGTGTTATTATGGCAGGGAAGTAATCTAGATACACAATGGTTAGAGTCAATTCGACCACAAACAGCAATCGCTGTCACTAACAATCTCTCCCGCAATGCCAGAAATCAACTGAGAAAGTCTGGTATCAAGACTTTCTGGACCGGGAGAGATGGAGCGATTCAATGGACAGCAAAAAATGGATTTCAACCCTTTCTAATTAACGAGTGATGTGTACCACCAAAACCGAACAGGGAGCATGATGTACCACATAATTACTGACACTACCTAAGATTAACTCAGATAAACCCGATCGACCGTGACGACCAACAATAATTAAATCTATCCCTTCTTGCTGGGCAACTTGACAAATTTTCTGTCCCGGATCACCGATATAATAATCAGCCCGGGCTATGATATTATCCTCCTTAGCTCGATCGACTAAACTGTTTAACCAAGCTTGTAATTCCGCCTGCATTTCTTCGGTAATTTGTTGTTCTAAGGCGATCATATCGGGGGGATAACCGCCACCATAACCGATCAGATTACCATAAATAAAAGTTTCCGTGTAGGGAGTCAAAGGTTTAGACAGACTATAAATAATCCGCAACTCACTAGCGTAGGTTTTCGCTAAGAGAATAGCCGCATTCAACACCTCTGGAGTGACATCTTGATAATCCACAGCCACGAGAATTTTATTATAGAGTTTGTTGGTATCCCGAGCGACTGAGAGTGTTTCCGTATTATTCATAGAATTAGCCTCCTCGATAGCAGATAACGTCAGGGTTGAAGTTAATCTTTTTTCCCATCGGCTGCCAGCAATACCCCGGGGAAATAGTCAAAAATTGCTGAAAGCTGATGACTGATAGTTGACGCTCCCCTACCTCTAGTGTGACATTTTTCGGATGATGTAGCTAAATCCCCAAAAAAATTAACAATTTGGGGAGACTCCGAGACGATACCCTAGGGTTGATTCAAGGTAGGGTTGATTCAAGGTAGGGTTGATTCAAGGTAGGGTTGATTCAAGGTAGGGTTGATTCAAGGTAGGGTTGATTCAAGGTAGGGTTGATTCATGAATCAACCCTACCCAAACCCCGGAGCGCATTAGCTTTTCGGTGGGATGCTTACAGCCAGATGCTGATACATTTGTAATCATCTAAGAGTCACTGATAATTGCTGATTGTCGGTATTTCTGCAAATGTGAGATGCACCCCTAGATTTTTTAGAAAAGTATTTATCTTAAGATACAATATGCTTGAGATTTTTTGCAGCAGAGGATCTAGTCGAATGAATGAAGATAGCAAAAATTATGAGATGCAAATTCTGGCAATGATGATCAATCAGTATTTGGATGATATGGTATCTCTGAGTGAAGAAAAATTAAACCAGCTAGAGGCAAACCGCAATCAGATTGTTGGGGATTTAGCCACAATAATTTACAAGGAAAGTGGTCATAAAGGAGAATTTCATATAATACGAAACTTAATTAATTCTAGAATTGAAGTTATGAGATATCAGTTATTTTTCAGTCAATCCAGTCTATTGGAATCAAGGAGAATCGATGAAGAGAAAGCTATTAAAATAGCATCACAAAAAGCTAATGCTGTTATTAACGATAAAAACAATGATGATACCGAGAAAATAACGTCACAAGACAATGAACGAAAACTGGCAATTTTTATCAAAGTTCAAGAGATAATTAGTGATCAATTAGATGTGGAAAAGTCTGAGATACATATTGATGATGAACTATTTTATTTAAAATCTAAGGAAAACGTCGGTAGTTATAGTTCTTATAGTTCTTATAGTTCTTGTAGTTCTTTTGTCCGGAATAGTTGGTCTGACTTATTATCAAATTGGGGAGGAGATGAACTTGATACACTTGAATTAATCATGACTTTAGAAGAAGAATTTGATCTAGAACTTTCAGACGAAAAATGCCAAGAATTTACAACAGTGAAAAAGCTAGTTGATTATCTGGCTGAAAATTTAGGCAAGTAACAATCTTAATTTTTACCAAAATATCTCAAGTTATCAGCCAAATATAGCTATAATCCAATTAGAGCGAGTTCTAAACCAACAACTTATGATTAGTCGCTACATTGTCGCATGGCTCCCGATGATCGTAATAGGAATTAGTAACGGTATCCTCCGAGAAACCACCTACGGAAAATATCTCGATGAACTACGCGCTCATCAAATTTCTACCCTGACGGGAAGCCTATTTTTTAGTCTTTATATTGGCACTCTTGTCTATTTTTGGGGTCTAGAATCCTCCAGCCAAGCAATTACTATCGGTTTAATTTGGTTAGTATTAACAGTGGGTTTTGAGTTTCTATTCGGCCATTTTATCGCCGGTCAATCTTGGGCAAGATTAGGTCAAGATTATAATCTTTTAGCGGGACGAGTTTGGATTTTTGTTCTCTTGGTCATTACCTTTGCTCCTTTGCTATTTTATCAACTTTTTTCTTAATTATGAAAGCTATTATCATTAATCGCTATGGCGATAGTAATGTTCTCCAATACACAGACATAGAAAAGCCAATTTCCCAAGCTAAGGAAGTCTTAATTAAGATTATGGCAGCGGGAATTAATCCGATTGATTGGAAGATTCGTCGGGGAATGCTCAAAATAGCCACAGGTAATAAATTTCCCCTGCAATTAGGTTTTGATTATGGGGGAATTATCGTTGAAAAAGGTAGTCAGGTGGAACAATTCCAGATCGGAGATGAGGTTTTTGGTTTTCTCAATCAATTACCCGGTAGAACCTATGCTGAATATGCAATTATTCCCGCTTCCCTATTAGTTAAAAAACCGCATAATCAGAGTTTTATTGAAGCTGCCGCCACTCCTTTAGCCGCTTCTACCGCTTTGCAAGTCTTGCGGGATTTTGGCGGTATTCAAGCAGGAAATCGGATTTTAGTTAATGGTGCATCGGGAGGAGTGGGTAGCTTTGCCGTGCAGATAGGAAAAATTTTCTCCGCGCAAGTAGATGGAGTTTGTAGTAGTAAAAATATCGATTATGTCACCTCTTTAGGAGCCGATAAAGTTATAGATTATACCCAAGAAGATTGGAGAAAAACCGAGCAGAAATATGATATAATCTTCGATGCTGTGGCTAAGTCTTCTTTTTGGCACTGTCGTCAGCTTTTAAAACCCCAAGGGACCTATATAACCACCCTCCCAAATCCCGGAATTATCCTCTTAAATTATCTCGGTGCTTGGTTGCCCCAAAAAGGGAAACTGATATTTTTTGCTCAAGCACAAGCGTCTGACTGGCAATTTCTCAAAGAAGCGATCGAATCGGGTAAATTAACTGTTAGGATCGATCGCACCTATACTTTTTCCCAGGTGGTAGAAGCTCATAATTATAGTGAATCGGAAAGAGTGCGCGGAAAAATAGTCCTGATCCCCGATTAAGGATAAATAGTTAGGGTTTGCTGAATAAATCTGAAAACCTTGTTGGGTAACACTTTTAGACCTTTTGTCAATCAAAAAGTACCAGATATGGGAGTGATCGGGGGGAAAATCCCTGGACTTTTTCCCTGAAAATTAGGTAATTAACCCCCTGAAAATGGGTAAAACCCTACACCCCACACCCCACACCCCACACCCTGTCCCCACCAACAAACTTTTTGCTGCAAACCCTAAATAGTTAGGGTTTTTCCTGATTTTTTGGGGAACGAGTAAATAGTTTTAAGTAGGTAGAAACAGAGAATTCCTTAATTGGGAAGGTGATAAAAGTCAAGGGATTAATAGTAATAATAATATTGCGGCTATCCCTCTGTACCGCCTTGATAATCTGTTTAGCCACCCAATCGGCGGACATAATACCCAGAGGATTTAAATTACTCTTAAAAGGGCCAAGAATTAGCTTTCTTACCACACAGGGGGCATCTAAACGACGCAGGGTAATCATATCACCGATCGCCCGTTTACTGAGTTCGTAGAGGGGACTAAAGGCAGGATTAACCTCCGCTTCCGAGGTATTCACCCAGACTTCCTTGCGGGCAATTTGCTCGTTAGTGCGGACAGTTTTGAAGAATAATTCCATTAAACGCCAGACGGAAAAAGTATTCACTTGGTAGGCTAATTCGATCGCTTCTGGGGTTCTTTGGCCGTGGACATTAACGCCGTGATTTAAAATCAGTATATCTACAGACTTAAATAGGTCCTCAAGTTGCGTTTCTTCACCGATTTGCCATTTCACAGTTTTTACAGGTACTGATTCGCCGTTAATTTCAATAGCGATCGCATTCTCCCCGGAAGTGAGCGCGATTACCTTAGCTCCTTTCAGTTGTAGGTACTTTAACAGCGATCGCCCTAAGGTTCCATTCGCTCCAGTAATGGCGATCGTTTTGCCCTTGAGAGAAAGTGCCGTCCCCATCAATTTATCCATAAAGGTGAAAGTTCCACAATAATAAGCCTTTTGGTTATCAAAATGGTGTCGCCAGTGGTAGGTACGATTAACGCGCCATTGAGCGGGGAAACTCTCAAATTGCCCCGGACGATGGGTTAAATCGGTTAATTCCTCCAGATTAGCGATACCTAAACCTCGACCGATCGCCGTACTGAGAAAAGCCAAAGTATAAAGGGAGCCTAACCAACCCAACCAAGGGCGATCGAACCCCCAAGAGTAGGCCAGTAGTACAGGTAAAACACTGGCAGCCAACATCACCAAGGCCTCTGGTACATCATTGTACCAGTGCGCCCGACGATAAATTTCCTCGCTCATTACCGACAGATCGGGACGAAAAACCCGATGATGCCAGACGTGCAGACGATAAAGGGGCTGCCAATGGTGGGCCAGAGCATGATAGCTATCACGCACGATCTCCACCCAAATAATTGAGCCACAAATCAGTCCGACACAGAGGAGCAGGTTTGACATAGGGGATAAATGTTAAATTTTCTCAACGAATGTAAACAAAGCAATCTTAACCGAAAAAGCGCATTTATCGGGCAAAAAAAACCAATAGCCTGAAAATCTAGGGTTTCTTTCCCGAAAAAACTTAAGATTCTGTTAAAAATTTTAACAATTTTCGGTAAAATAAAGCAAGAAACAAGCGTCTACTGGAACAGTTACTTAACCTGAGTCGATTATGGCAGAAAATTATTGGTCGCGAGAGGATGATAACGAAGAATTAGACCCGATTGGTTCCCTCCTATCTGACTGGTCCGATCCCGAAGATGAGGAGGACGAATTTAGGAGCGAAATTTTTCAAGGCCGATCGGGACGCAGACAGAAAGCGGCTTTTAGCCTCATGGCGATCTGGACAATAATTATCGGACTTCATTGGCTGAGTTGGGGTTATTGGGCAATTATCGCCTTAACTATGGTACTATCGGGACAAGCTTTGCGGCTGCTGTTCACGAAACCGGAAACGCCACCAATTCCGTTACTGGATCAGGATTTAGCCTCTGTACCTAGGGTTTCCCTCTTAGTAGCGGCCAAAAATGAAGAAACCGTAATCACGAAACTGGTTAATTATCTCTGTCATCTAGACTATCCCCAAGATAAGTTAGAAGTTTGGATCGTCGATGACTATAGTACCGATAACACGGGTGCGATTCTCGATCGCCTTGCTTTAGAATATCCCCAATTACAAATTCTCCATCGTCCTGCTAATGCCGGAGGTGGCAAATCCGGCGCCTTGAATCAGGTTTTATCCCTGACTAACGGGGAAATTATCGGCGTATTCGATGCCGATGCGGGATTATCCGCCGATTTACTGCGTCATGTCGTCCCGATGTTCGACGATCGAGAAGTAGGTGCGGTACAGGTGCGAAAAGCGATCGCCAATGCCGCCGAAAACTTCTGGACAAAAGGACAAGCGGTAGAAATGATCTTTGATAGCTGTTTCCAACAGCAACGGATCGCGGTGGGAGGGATCGGAGAATTGCGCGGAAATGGTCAATTTGTCCGTCGTAGTGCCTTAAATCGTTGCGGGGGTTGGAATGAACAAACGATCACCGACGATCTTGATTTAACTATTCGTCTCCATATCGATAATTGGAAAATTAATATCTTAAATTTTCCCGCAGTAGCGGAAGAAGGGGTGACAACTGCGATCGCTTTATGGCATCAGCGCAATCGTTGGGCCGAAGGTGGTTTTCAGCGTTATCTCGACTATTGGAAAGCGATTTTAAAGTCTCCCATGCCTTGGCCGAAAAAGTTTGATTTAATTGCTTTTTTGATCGTTCAATATATCTTACCTGCGGCCGCTATTCCCGATCTTTTAATCACTATTACCCAGCATCAAGCTCCGATTTTAACTCCTTTAACTGGTTTGGCTCTTTCCCTTTCTCTCTGGGGTATGGTGACAGGATTAATCCGAGTCAATACGGGTAAAAAATTCACTTTTGCTCTTGGTTTGGACATCCTTGCTCAAACCCTTCGTGGCATGATTTATATGATGCACTGGTTTATTATTATTCCCAGTGTCAGCCTGCGGATGGCTTTGCGTCCTAAACGTTTAAAATGGGTGAAAACCGTTCATCTGGGGGAACATCTCAGGGCCGAAGTTTAATTTTCGAGGATAGACTCCAAAAACTTTGGCCTTATCAGGCCGGAAATCCCCTGTCAGTCAAGGTTACAGCCTTTGGAAACCCCTTTGGGAAAAATTTCCAATTTCCTTAATCATGCTTGCTGCCAATAATGTGTTAATTTAGATACAGAATTGAATTCCGTGACAGCACTGGGGTGGCGAAAAGCGCTCGCTCCAGTTTTTTTTGTGATCGGTTAGTGGAATGTCTGCGCTTGTTAATTATACCATTTCTCTAAATGAAAACTACACATCGAATTTAAGTCCCCCTTTTTAAGGGGGATTTAGGGGGATTAAACTTCTGTAGTCAGACTTTGGAGAATTGGTATTACTTTAAGGTTAAATCTAGCGAAAATGTAATTAATTTCTTATCGAGAAAACGGGTTTCTTTAAGAAACCCGTTTTCTGTGGGGTTTTTTGCCGGAAGCATTCCCCTCTCCTCGTAGGTTAAGGGGATGAATGAGGTCATAACAATCCGTTGCCAAAACCGACTTTTCAGAATACAATACAGAAGAGTAGTCATTCATCACTCAGATTAGTTAAGATGACATTACATGACTAATAATATTGACCATGACCGCTTATTTAAGGAGTTAATCTCCACCTTTTTTATCGAATTTATTGAGTTGTTTTTCCCTCAATTGATCGATTATTTAGATAGGGACTCGATTACTTTTTTAGACAAAGAAGTATTTACCGATGTCACCGAAGGAGAAAGGTATGAAAGCGATTTAGTCGCACA
>NZ_JAPZRB010000621.1:0-4743 GCF_027531105.1 Microcystis sp. LE18-22.4A | reverse complement strand
ATACTTAGCGATCGCATGGCCGTTTATCTGCTCATCGGTGGACTCCTGTTTAGAATAATCATCGCCTTGGGGCTTTATCCCGGTTACGATGAAGCCTATTATTACGTTTACAGCCATAATCTAGATTGGAGTTATTTCGATCATCCGCCAATAGTAGCGATTTCCACGGGTTTTGGGACTTGGATCACGGGATTAGTCAATCAATTTACCATTCGCTTCGGTACTCTCCTCCTCTATACTGGCAGCCTCTGTTTGCTATATCTGACGGCTTTAAAATTGTTCAGTCTGCCGGTCGCCAGAATGACTTTAGCGATCGCCACTCTGATCCCCATCTATGGGATCGTCTTCGGGATTCTTTCGCAGCCAGATAGTCCTTTAATCTTTTTTTGGTCATTAACAGTCTATTTAGCTGCCCAAGAATTCTGGCCAATTCGGGAAAAAAACTATCATCCTAGCTATCGTCTCGCTTATATTGGACTTGCCGTAGGATTGGCGGTTTTAAGTAAATATCACGGCTTTATTTTGGGCTTTGGTTTAGTTTTATTTTGTCTGACCACTCCCCGCTATTGGCCTGTATTTAGATCCCCTTGGTTGGGATTAGGATTTATTCTCTTTTTGATAACTTTATTGCCGATTATCTACTGGAATATTAACCATGATTGGATTTCCTTTCGCTTTCATTTAGAAGACCGTTTTTCTGGAGAACCCAAAACCTTTAATATTCTTGGTATTCTCTCGGTTGTTGGCATTAGTATCGCCACGATGTTTCCTCCTTTCGGTCTGCCGATGTGGTGGGTGACATTTAAAAGCTTTGCCGAACAAATTCCTAACTTTATCTCGAAAAAAAGATTTTTTCATCGAGAAGAAGAATCAGTAAAAAAATGGTTAATTCTCTCGGTTTCTCTGCCTTTAATCCTGGGAATGCTTTATGTGGGGGCTTCCCATTATCTCGCCCCTAGTTGGATTTTACCCGGGTTCTGGTCCTGCACAATTTTATTAGGAGAAAAGGCCAATACTTGGCAGCAATCTTCTCGAATCTGGGTAAAAAGATGGTTATGGGGGTCAGGAATTTTTATCGTTACTGTTTTATCTATAGCAATGCTTCACGTTACTTTTGGCACTTTCCAAAAACCTAGTCAATACGCAATTTTTGGGGGAATTATTGCCCCAGAACAGGACCCTTCTCGGGAAATTGTCGATATCGATCAACTGCGTCAAGGCTTTGCTAATTCGCCCGAATTATTAGCACTCTTAAAAGATTCTAGCTTCGTTTTTACCCATAATTTTTATGTGACCGCATGGCTAGATATGGCCCTTTATCCCCTAGTTCCTATTCCCGTCACCTGTTTTAACAACGATCAAAGGGGTTATCAAATTTGGTTTAATCCTCAAGAATGGATTGGTAAAAATGGTTTATTAATTACTACGAATAGTTCTCTAGAAAGACCGGAAATAATCGATCGCTACCGTCCCTATTTCCAAGATATAACTAAAGTAGCTGTCATTCCCATCAAGCGCGGTGGTGTCACCATCGAACAATTTCATGTTTACCAAGCTAAAGGACTAATTAAAACTTATCCTTAAAATAGATCAATTAGTTCATAAATACTACTAATTCCTATCTCCTGAATTTTGTCACCTTTTTTACTTTTTACTTGATAAATATGTCCATTCATCGAGTCCGTATTGCTAGAGATAAAGGGGAATTTGTCCAGTCCTTAGTTAATTTTAATCAGGGAATTGGACCCTTTCAAACCTATGCTGATGTCATCGCTTTTGCGGCGGCTTTAGGGGTAAAATATCAAGAGAGGGTGACGATAGAAAATGTAGCGAAGGAACCCTCACCTATTAACCTGGAAATTTTTATTTCTCGTGGCTACGATACCCTAATCAAATTATTGGCAGTCAATGAATTCCAAGACACGAAAATTCTTTCTCCCCACGGGGTAGATTCGGAAGCTTTGCGAGTGACAATTTTCGAGGAATATGCCAACGCCGGTTTAGCAAGATTAGAACGAGAATTGCGCGGTGCGGTGGATTATACTGAAAGATTATTGTTAATTATCAGTCAGGAACGTTTTCGAGAAATTACTGCCACAACGGAATTCGATTTAGGCAGATTTTTGTAGTAGAAATCTTATCCCTAACTCTCCTGACTCCTAACCCCACCAATAAACTTTTTCAGCAGACCCTAGTTAGAGCTTGAATTGCTTTTCTAGCAAAGACACGAACCAACTTCTAGGTAAAAAACGGGGCAGATTGACGATAATTTTATTAGCCAATTTACCAGCTACCACGTTGGGGCGTTTGTTTGCCAAGGCGGTTAAAGCCTCTTGTACCACTACTTCCGCCGAATCTAACCGGCCGTTTTTGCCCATAAAAGCCCTGGGAAATCGGGCCACCTCAAAAAAATTCGATTCCGTCGGACCGGGGCAAAGAGCGAGGATTTCAACGCCTTTGTCTTTATTTTCTGCCCAGAGAGACTCGCTAAAGCTGAGGACAAAGGCTTTTGTCGCCGCATAGACGGAAAGATAGGGCAGCGGTTGAAACCCGGCAATGGAAGCAACATTGATAATTGCCCCCCCAGTGCCGGCAAGCATGGGACGGAGAAAATAGTGGCTTAATTCCACCAATACCAGATTATTTAACTGGATCATTTCTAACTGTCGGGCTAAATCCCGATCGCTAAAAGCGCCATAATCACCAAAACCAGCATTATTTACCAGTAAATCGACGTTGATTCCTTTTTGGTTCACCGTATCATATACTAGCTTTCCCGCCCCGGCAACGGTCAGATCTTGAACGATAACTGTCACTTTTACCCCGTATTGTTCCCCCAATTCCGCCGCTAATTGTTCTAGTTTATCTCTGGATCTAGCGACTAAAATTAGCTCCATTTGCCGTTGGGCAAGTTGACGGGCAAAGACGACACCGATACCGGTGGAAGCACCGGTAATGAGGGCTGTTTTCATAGAAGATCAATCAAAAATAGCTTTTTTGCTGGAATTGTACCACAATTACCCTTCCATTTACAGTTCTTAACTTGGCGGGGAAGGCATTTTTTCAACTCAGAATATATGTTAGGCTAGAAATAGAACAAAGGTCGAGGGAGGTGCAGAAATGACAGTTATAAGCTTCACTGATCAAGATATTGCCAAGTATACCGCCGCTGATATTGCGTCTTTGGCCGAACGACTAGAAAAAGATGAGTATAGTAACCCCTTCGAGGCTTTGCGGGATTGGCATCTGCTGCGAGCGATCGCTTTTCAAAGGCAGGAATTAGCCGAATCTTATCTTTATCTGTTGGATCTAGAAGCCTACGATGAGGCTTAAAGTTGCTTAGTTAAACAAAACTTAACACAAATTACTGGGGGTGTGAGACTAGCACACCCATTATTTTTGATTATGATATTCTCTGGCTGAAAAAAGCCCCTAGCTTTTTGCTCCTTATTTCCCTACTATCAGTAACAAAGTATTTTTAGGCGATCGACTAAATTATGGGCAAACAATACAACGTTTATGGGATCGGTAACGCGCTCGTCGATATGGAATTTCAAGTCTCTCCTGAATTACTGCAAGAATTGGGCATCGATAAAGGAGTGATGACGCTGGTGGACGAAAATCGTCAAACCCAGTTGATGGAAAAATTGGCTCTTGATTGTAAACGCAGCGGTGGCGGCTCGGCGGCGAATACCCTAGTAGCGATCGCTCAGTTGGGGGGTAGAGGTTTCTATTCCTGTAAAGTGGGTAATGACGAATTAGGTAAGTTTTATCTGCAAGATCTGCGCGCCTGTGGTTTGCATACCAATGAACACGGCGGCGAAAAAGAGGTGGGAATCACGGGAAAATGTCTAGTTTTCGTCACTCCCGATGCCGATCGCACCATGAATACTTTTCTCGGCATCACCGGGGAAATTTCCGAACGAGAATTAGTCCCTTCAGCGATCGTTAATGCCGATTATCTCTATCTCGAAGGTTATCTCGTCACCTCTCCCACTGCCAAAGCTGCCGCTATTAAAGGGCGAGAAATTGCTCAGGCTGCTGGAGTCAAAACCGCTTTATCCCTGTCGGATCCCAATATGGCGATCTTCTTCCGGGAGGGATTACTGGAAATGATCGGAACGGGGTTAGATTTCGTTTTCGCTAATGAGTCGGAAGCTTTGACTATTTCTGGCAGCGAGGAAATCGAGTCAGCGATCGCCTATTTTAAAACCATTGCTAAAGGATTCGCTATCACCCGGGGTGCCAATGGTTCTTTGATCTATGATGGCGAAAATCTCCTGGAAATTGACCCCCATCCCGTACAGGCGATCGATACCGTCGGCGCGGGGGATATGTACGCAGGTGCATTTCTCTACGGCATTACCCACGGTATGGGTTACAAAGGGGCGGGAAATCTCGCTTCTCTAGCGGCTGCCCGGGTGGTTTCTACTTTTGGAGCGCGTTTACAAACCGAGGAAATTCAATCCCTGCGCGATTTGATCGTTTTGGGATAGGTTTTGTCAGTGATCAGCTTTTAGTCAGTAGTCAGGTTTTTTCTCCCTGCTCCCTGCTCATAGACAGTCTTAACCAGTAATTTAGATAGGGTTTGCTGAATAAATTTGAAATGTAGGCAAAGTAAGGGTTTTGGGGCTTTACGAGCGAAACAGGTGCAAGATTTTGAGAGAATCGTCGTTCAAAACCTTGCGTCTTCATCGGCCCGCGTCCTGTAGGGGCGAAGCATTCGGGCAATAACCTATCGGT
>NZ_JAPZRB010000089.1:0-8980 GCF_027531105.1 Microcystis sp. LE18-22.4A | reverse complement strand
ATTAATTGAGGGAATGAATACCAAAATAAAGCTTATTAAAAGAATAAGTTATGGATTTACCAATTTTGAACATCTTCGACTTAAGCTGTTTGCTTGCTTTAATTCATAACAAAAATTAACACACGAAAACCAGAAGAGCCTATTAATTTTTTCTAGAGCAGCTTCGGTAAATTTTTCTACAGTAGTCTGAAATACCAAAGCAACAATTGTCGCCACTGTTATCGGTTCCATAGATAAAATCGGGGTGATGAGGGTTGACTTTATTATATTATTGGGTTTTGATTTTTTCCCACAATATAGGGATTTTAGAGATTGCTTCAGTGGTAAATTCCTGTACTGCTAAAGTAAACTTGTGGTTAAGGGATCATTCATGATTCAGTCCTCATTTTGGCTTTCATAATTTTATTCTGCCCTATTTTTCTTAATCAGTCACAGTCCATGACACAATCACAGCATCAGTCTAAACTGTGATTGAAATGATTGAATGAATACTATGATTATATTGTATTCAGCAACCTTTTATCAATAATCAATCACAGTCCATGACACAATCACAACAATCACAGTCAAGACGGCATGGGAGAGGAAAGATCCGTGTTATCGTAAAAATGGGGATAGATGGGGAGTTTGGTCTTGCAAAATCGGCAAATAGGGATAAAATCAAAACAAGTTAATTTTTTCCCTACCATATCATGTTAACCCCATCGGATAGTAAATTATCTAAGCAGCAGCAGATTCTCTCGGCTGTTTCCGACGAAGAAGAACAGCTTAAACAGCAAAGGATTCAGGAAGTGCTATTGTTAATAGATAGTTTATTCCAAAGAGAGGAAACGACTTTTAGAATTATCATCGACTGTCTTTACGATGTGGGTTCGTTAAATTTAATTAATAAAAAGTTTCATAGTCGTCACTTAAATTTTATCATGAAAGCGATCGCTCGTTTTTCTAAGCCTATCTTCAGAATTTATGCTCTCTATTGGGTGAAGAAAAATAGCCCCAAATTAATCACTAATTGGTTGGCTAGTAAGGTTAAATTCTAGCCAAGGATAAACTCCAGAGACAGATGATAGGTGGTGCGTTACGACGGATTGTTACCTTCAATTCAAAGCAGCAATTTTTGCCGTCTAACGCACCCTACGTTTTACTACTTAGTTGATGATAGGTGGTGCGTTACGACGGATTGTTACCTTCAATTCAAAGCAGCAATTTTTGCCGTCTAACGCACCCTACTGGACTGTTTCAACTAAAATAGGGCAATAGATTTCGGCTTAAAATCTTAGATTATAGAATTTATAGCATTTTTCTAATACACCAAATTAGCTGAAACAATCCACTACGTTTTACTACCTTTTACTTCGTACCTCACTATTAAGATATAGGGACTAAATTTGCACCTGTCTGAGATGACGACGGGGATCGGTGGTACGCTGAGATTTAATTTTCTCGTATAATTCCCGTTCGATCGCGGTTAATTCTTTGGGAGTATCGATGACAATTTTGACTAATTGATCGCCGCGTTGTCCTTTATTATCGATCCAACCTTTGCCTCGTAAGCGCAGGGATTGACCGGAACGAATACCGGCGGGAACTTTTACCGTCACCATGCCATCGGGGGTAGGAACTTCGATCGCTGTGCCTAAAACCGCCTCATCGGGGGTAATCGGGACTTCACAGGTTAAATTATCGCCTTCAAAAGCAAAGAAAGGATGGGGTTCTAATTCCACATCGAGAAATAGATCTCCCCGTTGTTTACTCAAGGGATCGATTAGTCCTTTACCCCGTACCCGGAGACGATTACCGGTTTTAGTTCCTGGGGGGATTTTGATATCGATCATTTCTCCGGCTAAATTAACCCGTTTTTGTACTCCTCGCAAAGCTTCCGCAAAAGTCAGACGCAGTTTAGCGGTGGAGATACCAGAAGTGACGGATTGCGGTGGAGTACGAGCGCCGGCAAAGTCGTTAAAATTGCTAAAATCGCCAAATCCTCCCCCCGGAGTACCGTAGGAATGGGAACGGGGGCGAGTACCGCCGGGGCTGCCCATGCGACCGAGCAGTTCATTGATAAAATCATCAAAGGTGCTGTACTGGCTAAAGTCAAAACCGGCCGAACCGAAGTCAACCCCCGGATTACCACCTGGCCAATTCGATCGCCCGGACTGTTGCCAATATTGTCCAAATTGATCGTATTTTTGGCGTTTTTCGCTATCGGAGAGGACTTCGTAAGCTTCACTAATTTCTTTAAAACGTTCTTCGGCGCTTTTATCGTTAGGATTGCGATCGGGGTGATATTTGACGGCTAATTTACGAAAAGCTTTTTTAATTTCTTCAGCGCTGGCAGTTTTACCTACTCCCAGAACGGCATAATAATCTTTATAATCTGCGGCAGGCATCGATACGCTATCTCCTTAGCAATGAGGATTCAGTCGGGATATTCCTAATCTAACTTAATTTTATCGTTGTCAGGAGTCGGGAGTCGGTCGTCAGGAGTCAGGGGATAGGGGATAGGGAAATGGGGAGATAGGGGAATAGGGAAATTTCAACTAATACCCCAAAACCCCAAAACCCTAAAATCCCAACACCCAACACCCTTTTTACCTTTAATGTAACGTCCACTTTTTGACTTTTCACTTTTTACTTTTTATCTGGGGAAATTGCCGACGACGACGATACCAAGTTCCCACACCTACTAACAGAGCAATGAGGGTAAAAGCCACCATTAGGGGCAATATATCGCCTTTTCCCAAAGATTTTAAACCCGCACCCATCATGACAAAGGGTAAAATTCCGGGGACAGTGCCTAATAAAGTACCGATGAAATAATCGCGAAAACGGATAGAAGTTAATCCCGCAACAAAGTTAACGATACCGTAGGGAATAATCGGTAATAGACGGATAGCAAACATATAAAATAGGCCGCCTTGCTGCATTTCTGCATCGATCGCTTGCCATTTTCCCTGAAATTTTTTGGCGGTATATTCCCGGCCAATAGTACGGGTAAAAGCAAAGGCAACTATAGCGGCCACCAAAGCGGCGATCGTTGTCCAAACGGTTCCCATAACTACCCCAAAGATGGCCCCACCACTGAGGTTTAAGGGGGTAGAAGGCAGAATTAAAATTGTCCCGATCGTATAGAGAATAATATACAAAATGGGAGCCATAATTCCCATTTGTTTTAACCAGATCTGTAATTGTTGGGAGTCGATACCACCGAGCAGATAAACTCCGATCGCCGTGGCGATAATACAAATTATGGTTAGGATAATAACACTACTTTTAGTTTTAGACATTTAACGGCAATTTTGGGCTAAGTTCGGGTTGCAAAACATAAGATGCAGCCGGGGTCTATATTTCCCTATTGCCAAAAATATAGCAGAAATCGGCATAGGATCGATCTCGATCTCAATATTAGCGGGCTGCCCTATCTGTCCCCAAATTACCCCCGATATCGGTGTGGGTAGTTCAGTTAATCTCCTCGAGAACCACGATCGAAAAACCATTGACTTTATAGCGATCGGCAATTACTGCTCCTTGCTCCACAGACCAACAATTATAATTGGTTTCTGCCCAAGCTGCCGTGTCAATAATTCTTACCCAACGATAATTATTGGATGACGGGGGAAGACGAAAATCCACCGGCAGATAATACATATTAATTAACAACAAAAAATCGTGATCACCGACGGCACTACCATCAATTAAAAACCAAATACAGCGATCATCGGCAGTTAAATCGCTAACCCCATCGGGTTTTTTAAATAAATAGGTGACATCATTGCCCCCATCGAGAACCATATCGCCATAGCGGCGCTGTTTTAGTGCTATATGATTGTTTCTGAAGTGAGCAATATAAGCGGCAAAAATAAATAAAGGATTGCGTTCTTCTTGATTAGTTCCCGTGCCAAAATTATTGTGATAAGTTTCCCGATAACCGGTGGGCAGTAGATGGGGTGAACGGGTGGCAATCATATCATAATTATTCCAAGTGGCGACACTATCAATATTGTAGGGATTATTATTACCATTTTGGCTGCGGCCAAATTCATCGCCCCAGACAGTCATGGGAACACCGCGAGATAAAAATTGAATCGTCCAAAAGTTGCGTAATCTTTGGCGACGTAAGGCCTGATTACCGCCAGAATCCCAAGAATCGTTATTATTATTGCCGCCATCGGAAGGACCAAAGGGCCAGGGAGTGAGGTTATTTTTGCTGTTATAACTGACCAAATCCATCAGGGTAAAACCATCGTGGGCAACAATAAAATCGATCGATTTGTGTGGTCCGCCTTGGTCGTTAAAATTGTGATAATCGCCGTTCACCTGTTCGATGAATTTAAAAGTATTACCATCTCCCTTGCAAAAACGCCGAATTGCATCGCGATAACGGCCATTCCATTCTCCCCAACCCGCAGGGAAATTCCCCACTTCGTAACCCCAGATATCCCAAGCTTCGGCGATCATTTCGGCATCGTATTTCTTGCCTAATTTCTCGATCTTTTCTAACAAAGGATGTTTAGGAAAGAATTGTTTTTGTTTGCCCCAATCTTCGCGTTCATGACTAGAAGGAGTTCGGCCGAGGACGGGGGCCAGATCAAAACGAAAACCATCAACTCCCATGGTTTCTAACCAATAGGTGAGGGAATCAAGAACCAGATTACAGGTGACAATATGGGAAAAGTTTAATTGATTTCCGCAGCCAGTGGCCCCATCGACTAGATAATGTTCGTCGGTGAGTTGATAGTATTCCACCACATCAAAACCACCAAAACTAACAAATCCGGTGACATCGTTGCTGCCCCAATTGCCCCCTTCTCCGGTGTGATTATAGACCACATCCAGATAAACTTCCAGTCCTTGGTCGTGGAAAGCTTTGACCATGGCCTTAAATTCTCTGGTGGGTCCACCGGGGGAGCGATCATAAGCATAACGGCGATCGGGGGCGAAATAACCAAAGGTCATGTAACCCCAATAATTACCGCCGGGGCGATCGTCGGGGTTATTATCGTTAGCGGTTTCTTGGACTGGTAAGAGTTCGATCGTGGTAAATCCCAGCGCTTTCAGGTATTTGGCCATATAGCCGGCTCCCGCATAAGTTCCTCTGTACTGGTCGGGAACGTTAGCCACTTCCTCAAAACCCCTAATTCCCTTGAGAATATCTTCTAAACGACTAGCGGAGGGGTGATTGCTTAAACCGCGCACATGGGACTCATAAATGATCGCTTTTTCGGCACCCAGACGGGGACGAATCCCGGTATAAGTCCCATCCGGGCCGATAACAATGCCTTTGGGCGACCATTTGCCCGTATCGTATTGCCGCCGGATCACTCCTTTGTAGTCCCCTTCTCCCGTGGCATACATTCCCGCATTTTCTCCAGCCGCGATCATGGCCAGGGTTTCAAGGTCGTGGGAAAGTTCTCGCGCGTAGGGATCGAAGAGGACTTTATTGGGGTTAAAACGATGGCCGAAATCGTCCACATCTGCCCGAAAACCAGCGTTACTGTGGCCTCTTTGCCATTTTTGATCAAATTGCCAATTGGCACCCCAACAGCGAAAAGCGTAGTAACTGCCCTGGGCAATACCGGCGATTTTTGCCCGCCACATATCATCATTTGGGTTTTTTGTCAACCAGTAATCATACTTAGCGTTTTCTCCCGTCGGGCGATCGTAGATTTCCAGAAGAATCTGACTGGCATTTTTAGAATAGACGGCAAAGGTGACACTATCGCCCCGATAATGCGCCCCGAGGGGATAGGTGGCATCGGCCCAGAGATGGCTATCTAGGGGGGCATAATTACCAGATTGGGGATGATTTTGACCGATCGCTGGTAACATAAATTGGCGGGATAATATCGCCTTTGATGATAGACATTTTTCGCTCAAAGAAATAAGAAAAAAATCTAAAGCTTGCTCACCAAAAAAAACGGCTGTGCAATTCCTAGTAACTGCTATAGTAATTATCTTAGAGAATCCTCAAGAGAATTATATTCTTCGGAGCAGTAGTCAACCATTTGACGTAGAGATAAATTTTCGGCTTGTAAACAACCATTTTCTCGTGTAAGTCCCATTCAAGATAGGCTAATCTTTCTTTAATGGCTCGATTTTCTGCCGTCAGTAAACTAATTTGGTTAACTAAATCACTGACTAATTTTTCTAGATGGTGTAGATTGCTAGGGGAATTATCGATAATTTTCCTCTCTAAAGCCAGAATTGACAATCATCTTCTAATAAACTAGGACAAATTCCTTGTAAGCGTCGATAAGCAATAGCATCCGCTCCATACAAAGGAATAGGTAAACGGGGGTCTTTGAGAGAACCATAGTGAAGTAAAGTTAATTTTAACGTAGTGTCAACTAACTGTTTTAAATTTACTTGCTCTCCTAATTCATGAACTTTTAAGCGCAAGGGACGAGGAACACCTATTTGTTCAGACACTTGGGACGTTATCAGGATAACTTCCCGCTTTGATAAAGCTAAAGCTAATCCTTTGGAGGGAGCATTTATCTGTTTTTGCTCAAAATTATAAAGTCTAGGACTGCCAGTTTTATAGCATTCTACGAGAATAAATTTAGACTTAATTGCTCTCGCTCTTGCCAGTAAATTGTCAACCTCCTTTCCTTGAAATTTCCCATCTCTGTAAATGAGAACTGTCTGATTTTTTAGTTCAGCTTGCGGTAAACAATTTTCCAGAATCCGTTGAGGAATTTCTTCTCCCTCGGTTAAACTATCTTCTACCCGACAGCGAACAAATTCTCCCTGTTTGCCATATAGTCGCACACTTGCACAAACATTGAGACTCCCCGGCAGATTTTTTTTAGGCTTCCTTCCCACATCTAAACCAATAAAATAATCGGCAATTTCTAGAGGTTCAGCAAGAACATAGGGTAAATTTCCTAGTTTGGCTAGGATTCCTGGGACAACTTGATTGAGAATATTATTATATTGACCCTTATTATTTAAAGTTTTCTCATAAATCATTTGAGTTATAACTCCACGCTCCAAAAACTTTTTTTTAATCCACGAATATAAACTTCCTTCTTCAGTATTATCCGCATTGCGATCCTCTTGAGGAAGAAATACTAAAGCAATATCTACAGGAATTTCTCCTCGAATTAATTGATCAACTGCTTCTTCCAGTCTGGCTCTTTTTTCAAATCCTACACCTTCAACAGAGAAATTTATTTGATTCTCTGGTGGCAAAATAGTCTCAAATTTATAAAGTTTTAATCGCTTTTCTAATTGTTCTCTAAAATCTCCCACTTTCAAATTAGATGGTTTCAGAATAGCTAAACGAATCTTACGAGCAGTATCCTCATATTCCTGATGACGTTTATATACACCACCCTTCGACAATCCTTTGAGAGTTTTTCTTTTTTCTCCCCTTTCTCCCTGACCAAATAAGATGGGAGTTTGCTCAAGAGAAATAGAAGGAGTCCAAAAGAAGTCGGGATTTTCCCTGCTGTTAATACTTCTTTCTCTTAACTGAAAACCAAAGTTATTTAAAGTCTTTTGTGCCTCCTGTTTATATAAATTTAATAGTTTTTGTCGTTCAGCATAGGAAATTTTTGTTTCCTTTAATAAGTCTCCGTAATTGACTTGAAATAAACTCTCATCTTTATCTGTCATACAGGGTTTTAAAGCTGCCAATGGATAAATATACTCCTTGGGATTTTTGCCAAATTGTACCGCCACCACTGGCTGCCCCAGATGAGCTTCTTCTAATTTTCTTCGACTAATTGAACCCGTAGCTTTTTTAAATATTTCCTCTCTTTTTTCCCCAATTGTACCCGCTATTTTAATAATTTTAGCTGTCCCATTAGTTTCTATAGTTTTAACCTTTAAACCTACTAATAATTTAGCAGCATCTTGTCTATAGGGATGATTTTCATAAAATTGTTCTAAATCTCCACTATAGACAATACTACTTTCAACAGTTAAACAAATAGCTGGATCGGTGTCATTGATGATTTCTGCCCAAAAATCAACTTCTCTCCTTACCTGTACTTGGTTTTCACTTATCTGACTATCTTTGGGAAAAACTATTGGATAGGAAAATTTACCAAATATTTTCAGAATTCTAACTGCTAATTGTGCTGTAACTAAAGCTGTTATCTGCCAGTCTTTTAGCCAATGAATAGAATAATAGTGATCGCCAATATCTTCTCGTAAAACCTCTTGAATATCTGATAAAGCTTCTTTCCACTGTTGTGGAGAGGGAAGAGATTTTTCATCTTTAGCTAATACCCAAAAACAATTATCTTCAAAAATAACCACCACATCGGGAAACTTATGACTGAATTGCCAACTAAAACGATTACCTATTTTTCTAGTAACTTGATGATTAAGCTTAAAACAATTCAAACAATTATTCCTGAGAGTTAAGGAACTAATTTCACTCAAAAAAAGCGGGGAATTGGCTGTGTTAGCTACTGTGTAATTCATGATCTAAACCTCCTTATTTGCATAATCACAAATCGATGTAAAAGGACAATAACGACAGGCATAGCCACTGTTCGGCGGGAAAAGATGATAAAAATCTTCGGGGTGATTTTTATATTTTTGTAGTTGTTGCTGATGTTTTTTGGCCAGGAAAGCTAGTTCGATTTTAACTGCTTCCATTGCCTCGGAAGACAGGGAGATGTTTTCTGAGCTTGTTTGGGTTTCTAAATTGTAAAAAGAAGCGACAATTTTTTCCTGAGGATAAAGGTAACTAGCCGCCAGTAAATAAACATGAGCCTGACGACGATCAAAATTAGATTGACCAGTTTTGAAATCTAAAATATGTATGGTGTCATCAGCTTCTCTAAAAATACAATCAAAGGCAGCGGACAAATTAAACCGATAGTTAGGGCTGGCTGAATAAATCTAAAAACTTTGTTGGGTAAGACTTTTAGACCTTTTGTCAATCAAAAAGTACTGGATCTGGGAGTGATCGGGGGGAAATTTAGGCACTTTTTCCCTGAAAATTAGGTAATTGGCCACCTCA
>NZ_JAPZRB010000451.1:0-1974 GCF_027531105.1 Microcystis sp. LE18-22.4A | reverse complement strand
TGCTTGAGTATTTATATTTAATTTGTCCAACCAATTGTTTTTTTAGTGATCGCCTCTCCCTGAAAAATAGTCACTTTCTACTATATTTTGCCTTCCAAAATCGGGGTTAATGCTCTATTTATTTCAAAATGAGAATTGCTGCTGATCACTGATTCTAGGCTAATTTAATTGCTGCCGTGACTACCTCTTCTAAAGACTCTAACCAATGAAAGTTAACATCAGCTAAACTCTGACTGAGATCGATCGCTTTGCTGTCAGCTAGGACGCGAAAAATTATTTGTGGTACGGTGGGATTGGGAAAAGATCTGGGTTCCAAGGTTTGTCTTTCCTGTCGGGTGGCCCGGATCATCCGTTCGCCGCTGCCCCGGCTGGGTGATAATGGGCTATAACTGCGGTAGTAATTGCTAATACTCTCGATCGCTTTTTGGCCAAAGTCGGGATAACTGATAATATCAACGATAATCACTTTTAAATCGGCCAATAGTTGGAATTGTTGCAGACCGGCCTCTATTTGCTCGTTTAATTGCTCTAATTCTAGTCTTTCCTCCAGTATAAGCCATGCTGCCAGTTTTGCCCCCTTGCTGGCTAAGGCATCCCAGACAGGGGACATCAAACCCTGGCCATTACTGATCATCGCTATTCGGCCAGTTTGATCAATTATCGACCAAGGGCATTGTAATTGGGGTGGGGTCAAAGCTAGGAGATCGAGATGTCTAGCTAAAGCGGCATCATTAACACTTATTTTACCATCTAGGGCCATCACTTCCCCAGCTTCGTTGATACCCAGGGGATTAATCTCGATAATATCGAGATCTTTGCTGACAAAGAGACTATACATTTTTTCGAGAATTTGACTGATAGACTCGATCAAAGACCCTCTTAAACCCATGGATACGGCTAATTGCCGACAGAGATAGGGGGAAAATCTCGCTTCGATTACCACTTTTTGCATGGTTTCCAGTAAACTGTCCACATCCATCCCCCCTTGACTCGCACCCAGTAAAACTGGTCTTTGCAGATGATAATCGAGTAAAATGGCTAAAAATATCTCTTGTTGCGGATTATACCTGGCTTCTGCTAGGATTACCTCTGGATATTCTCCGGCGATCGGTAAATGAAAGATAGCATGGGCAGCAGCGATCGCATCGATGGTATTAGCGACAAATTTCACTCCTCCTGCTTTTCCCCGGCCTCCCGTGCGTACCTGGGACTTCAGCACGATAGGATAGGGAATGTTTAATCTTTTTAGTCCCCCCGGTTCGTGGATTGGTTGGGAAGGTAAAATGGGGATGCCGACTTGAGCAAATATTTCCTTGGCTTGGTATTCGAGTAAATCCATAATTAATTAATTGATAAAGTGGCAATTCTCTCTTTGCTCGTTTCGGTAGCTTGGGGACTATGAAGATTATTTTAGCAACAGCATCCAGTTCACGGGTGATCAGGGAGAATATTCTTGGCTTACTCGATCGCAAAAATTAAAGTTAATTGTGTCATTATGCGGTTAGAGGAGAAACTTTTTTAGCTTACCCACCCCTAGGAGTCTAGCAATCTTTCACTCTCTCTATTTCTATCTTTAGTAAGCTTTACTGCATTTAAACTGAGTATTGGACGCTTTAGTACGCCTGAACTATTCTCTACTCCCCGCTCCGGCGCTCCCTAATTCCTAATTCCCCACACCCCACAACCTCAGTTTTTTGTCACAATTGTTACATTTTTTCAGAGATTTTAATTCGATCGGGTGATTTTTTTTGATAGGATTGAACCTATAATTCTCCCATAAATAGGGTCTGCTGAAAAAGTTTTTCCTAGGGGCAGGGTGTAGGGTGTAGGGTGTGGGGTGTGGGGTGTGGGGTTTTACCCATTTTCATCGGGTAAATTACCTAATTTTCAGGGAAAAAGTCCAGGGATTTTCCCCCCGACCACTCCCATATCTGGTACTTTTTGATTGACAAAAAGTCTAAAAGTCTTACCCAA
>NZ_JAPZRB010000018.1:0-2928 GCF_027531105.1 Microcystis sp. LE18-22.4A | reverse complement strand
AAGTGCCAGCCATTGCGGGGATCGGGGGGAAAATTCCTGGACTTTTTCCCTGAAAATTAGGTAGTTGACCACCTGAAAATCGATAAAACCCCACACCCCACACCCCACACCCCACACCCTGCCACCACCGAAAAGCTTTTTCAGCAAACCCTAAATATCTGTAGAGACGTGGTTGACTGCGTCTCTATTTCAATTACCGATAACTAATCACTGTTAAACTAATCACTGTTCACGCTCTGGACAGTGAAAAAATGCAGATCCGAAGAAAACACCCCAATCCTGCCGTCAAAGTTGAGAGTTTGAGTTATGTGGTGAAAGTGCCGGAGGCACAACCGCAAAATATTTTAGAAGAAATCGTTTGGCATAAGGAGATAGAAGTCGATAAATTGCGCGAACGGTTGCCTTTATTGGAATTACGCCAAAAAATAGCCAATACTGCGCCACCTTGCGACTTTTTAGCCGCCTTAAAACAGGGTAAAACCCAACCCGCTTTGATTGCCGAAGTGAAAAAAGCTTCCCCTAGCAAGGGAGTCATCCGCGAAGATTTTGATCCTGTAGCGATCGCCCGTACCTATGAACAGGGGGGAGCCACTTGTTTATCGGTCCTAACCGATAGTAAGTTTTTTCAAGGTAGTTACGAAAATCTTACCCTCGTCCGGCAAGCGGTATCTTTACCCCTATTATGCAAGGAATTTATCCTTTATCCCTATCAAATCTACTACGCTCGCTCTAAAGGAGCCGATGCTGTCCTTTTAATTGCCGCTATTTTAAGCGATCAAGACCTAGCATATTTTGTCAAAATTGTCAAGGGTTTAGGGATGACAGCTTTGGTAGAGGTGCATAGTCTGGCTGAATTCGATCGAGTGTTAGCCATTGAGGGAATCGAACTAATCGGCATTAATAACCGCAATTTAGAGACATTTACAGTCGATTTAGACAATACTCGCCAATTACTAGAAGCCAGGGGCGAACAGGTGCGAGAAAAAGGTATTCTGATCGTCAGCGAATCGGGATTACACACAGCAACAGATCTGGCGAAAGTGAAGCAAGCGGGAGCAAATGCGGTTCTAATTGGCGAATCTTTGGTAAAACTGCCCGATGCTGCCGTCGGTATCCAGAAACTCTTTGAAAATCTCGGTTAGGGGTTTTTCAGTCATCAGTTATCAGTTATGGTTCTTCGGTTTGTGCTATGCAATGGACGGGGTTATAAGGGATGAAACCCTTATAGAGAAAGACATTTGGCGATTTTTGTCAATTGTTTTCGCTCTAGAAGAAACTAATCAATGGAACTCTTGCCAGATAAAGATTTAGTCGATTTATGCCACCCTATCGAACCATAGCAAGTTCAGTGATCAGTAAACAGTAAACAGTAAACAGTAAACAGTAATCAGTGAACTGAAAACTCACATCTGATAACTGATAACTGCTAACTGATCACTGATAACTGACAAGGCTATCTGCCGGGATATAATCAGAGTTTGCCGAATCTTAAATCATCCCCTCAGAATTGATGCGATCGAGATTTGGTTTTTTATCTTTTTGAATATAGCCCAACGAGAGAGGACGAACCATGGAAAATAAAAATATGTTGATGATTCCCGGCCCGACACCAGTGCCGGAAGCGGTATTATTGGCTATGGCTAAAGCACCTATAGGTCATCGGACGGGTGCTTTTAGCAAGGTAATCGCCGAATTAACCGAAAATCTCAAATGGTTGCATCAAACCAGTGGCGATGTCTTAATGCTAACTGCTTCGGGAACCGGTGCCATGGAAGCGGGAATTATTAATTTTCTTAGCCCCGGCGATCGAGTTTTGGTGGGAGATAATGGTAAATTTGGGGAACGTTGGGCGAAAGTGGCGAAAGCATACGGCCTAAATGTGGATGTCATTAAGGCAGAATGGGGTAAACCCCTAGATCCGGAGGCATTTACCGCTAAACTGACCGAAGACAAGGAAAAAGCCATCAAAGCGGTAATTATCACCCATTCGGAAACTTCCACCGGGGTTCTCAATGACTTGGAAAGCATTAACAAAGCGGTAAAAGACCACGGGGAAGCTTTAATTATCGTCGATGCTGTCACCAGTTTAGGAGCTTATCATATTCCCATCGATGAATGGGGTTTAGATGTGGTCGGTTCTGGTTCCCAGAAAGGTTATATGATTCCTCCCGGTTTAGGTTTTGTTTCCGTAAGTCAAAAAGCTTGGAAAGCCTACGAAACCGCCAAACTGCCGCGTTTTTATCTAGATTTGGGCAAATACAAAAAAGCCACCGATGAGGATAGTTCCCCTTTTACCCCTCCAGTTAACCTGATGTACGGTTTACAAGCTTCTCTGCAAATGATGAGAAGGGAGGGATTAGCGGCAATTTTCGCCCGTCACCAACGCTTAACGAAGATGACGCGGGCCGGTATGCGCGCCCTGGATTTGCCCCTCTATGCGGCGGATTCTTGGGCTTCCACGGCGATTACTGCGGTGGCCCCCACTCTGGTAGATGCGGAAAAAATTCGTTCGACTCTCAATAAAAAGTTCGACATCGCTGTGGCTGGTGGTCAGGATCACCTCAAGGGTAAAATCTTCCGTATCGGTCATTTAGGTTTTGCTAGTGAGAGGGATATCCTCACGGTTATCGCTGCCATTGAAGCGACTTTAATCGAGTTAGGTGTCGAAGGTGTCACCCCTGGCGCCGGTGTGGCTGCGGCTGCCTCGGTGATGGTGCAGGGTTAATCTTGGCTTGGCTTTTCCCCTTCTCCCCAAAGAGGGGGATTTTTGGCGGAAGATATATCCTGTATATCTGAACTTCCCCCGTATAAATATACTAGCTATGGCTCAAAGTCTTACAGAGCCTGAGTTAAAGCAATGTAATACTAATAAACTACTGGGTACAAACTCCTGAAATCCTTACGCAGACAGGGTTTGAGGCAAAATTT
>NZ_JAPZRB010000565.1:0-1981 GCF_027531105.1 Microcystis sp. LE18-22.4A | reverse complement strand
GGATCATAGAGATAGTATTCTTCCACTCCATAACGTTGATAAAAGAGGAGTTTTCGCTCCATTTCTTCTAAACTATTAGAAGGGGAGAGAATTTCAAAGACCACTTGAGGAGCGATGTTATCTTCTTGCCATTGTTTATAGGAACCCCTTCTTCCTTTCGGACGACCAAATACTACCATAACATCGGGAGCAACCGGTCCGGTAATTTTTTTATCTTGGACGGGATACCAGAGGAGATCCCCCGCAATAAAAACGTTAGGAGAATTAGCAAAGAGAATCTCAAGGTTTTCTTTAATTTTCACGATCCATTCATATTGTTCGGTATTATCGGCCATGGGTTTACCGTCACTATCGGGGTATTCAATATCCGGATCAATAGCTGGTGTAAAGGTCATAATTTATACTCTGAGGTTATTTGTCTGAAAATTATAATTCTAGCAGTGAGGTTAACTTTCCCCTGTAGTCCCAAAATAACATCGCCAATAACGTTGATCAAAAGGTTTGTGTACTTTTGTTAAAAAGTAAAAGTTTTTTTTGACAAAAAGAACAACTTGTGCTATGGTAGAATTCTCTAACTTGGCAAAAATTCCCCAGACTAGAAGCCGATCGAACGATAGCGATCGAGGGTTATAATCGAGCCATTACCCCGCGCTCCCAGTCGGGAAGATAAATCTATGATGACCGCTCTCTACGAGGAAGATTTTGTTCTCTGGACGGAAAAAACCGCCGAACTGTTAAAGCGAAAAGAGTTTGACCGGGTGGACTGGGAAAACCTGATCGAGGAAGTGGAGTGCATGGGAAAAAGCGAGAGACAGGCAATAACGAGTTTATTAACCGTTTTAATCGAACACTTACTCAAACTATCCTATTGGGAATCGGAAAAAGAACGGAATGCCCGTCACTGGATAGTGGAGATCGCGGCTTTCCGAGCGCAATTAGAACAAAAAATAGATAGTGCCACCCTCGTCAACCATGCCCGCGATTCTTGGGACAAAGCCTATGTAACCGCCAGAAAATCCCTGATTAATGCGCGTATAGTCGATAAAAATGCGATTCCCCTAGAGTCTATATTCACCCTCGAACAGGTATTAGACGGGGATTGGTTCCCGATCGATATCGAACCTTTTTTGGAAAAGAACCAATAAAAAAAGAGGGAATTTTCTCCCTGCTGCCATGGTTTTTGCTAACGCTCCCTATTCGGCACATCCCCTAATAGTAGAGGCTGGCAGTTTTGTTAATATTTCTTAATAGATGAGGTCTAACCTAATTTCCTATCATCCTTAGACGACTGGCTACTGTTAACTGTTCCGGAGTTACCCAAAACGAACACTTCCTACCTCACCATTAAAATAACTGCCGTAACTAAACTTGACATTTTTGGACAAGAAGATTAGGATCAACTGCATCGATTAAAACATTGAGGAAATTCACCATGAAAACCTTAAATTACAGTCAACTCAGCCTTAACCAACAGCAAGAAGTCAACCACCTGATGGCGACTCTAGAAGGACAAAATCCCCACAGTCAACCCTCAGTTCGCTTTATCGCTTGCGGGGCAGTGCCTAGTGGAGAATTTGTTGGGCAGCCATAAAGATTGGCAGGGACTAAACTAAAAAGATTGATTTTGGTCTAGTCTTCTGGTTTAAATCGGAATTTATTACCCAAAATTTAACCCGGTTCAAGTCGTTTAAAAAGTCTTTTGAGCGAGTTATGTCAACTAATATAGAGCTAGGAACTCACGAAACTAAAAACGGCTCTCAATTACAGCCAGCCGCCTTTTTTTGGACGGATACAACTCTTTTTGATAATTATCGACAACAAAATATCCATACCCTGATCGCTTTACCGAAATTTTGGGTTAAAGCCCCGTCCTTTTAGGACGGCTTTTTAAACTATATCTTGTTAACTTAACTTTTATTGTGCTATACTGATTTTGTCTAAGTCCCCCCTGCGTAAAATGTTTGTCTTAGAGTTTAAAGTT
>NZ_JAPZRB010000286.1:0-1131 GCF_027531105.1 Microcystis sp. LE18-22.4A | reverse complement strand
TCCAGGAACAAGGGTCACTAACCCCGCCCTAAAAGCGACGGAGCTTGCCTAAACCAATTTAGGCGACGCAAGTAGAGACTACCGCATTGAGACACAATCTGGCACAGACTTCCGAATACTTCCCTAGTTCGGATTACCTCTCAGCTTTATTGGTAAAGCGTTGTTAGACAAGACATCTTGATTGTGTTGCGGAAAGGGACTTTAACTTTACTCTTAAGGATTATCTCCATGGCAAGAGTTCCTGTTATCTCAAAAGACGGAAAGCCGTTAATGCCCACCAAACCCAGTCGGGCTAGACGGTGGATTAAAGAAGGAAAAGCTATCGGCAAATTCAACGACTTAGGTATTTTCTATGTCCAGCTAACCGATGAACCTTCCGATAACAAAACCCAACCGATTGCCATTGGTATTGACCCGGGTAAATTATTCTCTGGAATTGGCGTTCAATCCTCTCTTTTTACTCTTTGGAAGGCTCACCTAGAACTTCCTTTTAAGCGAGTAAAAGAGCGCATGGACAATAGACGGTTAATGCGAAGAGGACGTAGAAAAAGACGGATTAACCGCCAACTTTCTTTTAATCTAAGAGCGCATCGACAAAAACGATTCTTAAATAGAAAACAAGGAAAATTAGCTCCCTCAATCAGAGCTAATCGTCAACTTGAACTTCGCGTCGTTTCCGAACTAACCAAAATCTATCCAATTACCGATATTTACTTTGAGTACATCAAAGCCGATGTTGATTTAACTTCTGGTAGAAAAGGAGCTAAGTCTGGAAAAGGTTTCTCGTCGGTTATGGTTGGACAGAAATGGGCTATTGAGCAACTGTCTCAATTGGCAACAGTCCATACTCGCTTTGGTTGGCAAACCTCTAATCTTAGAAAACATTTGCGACTAGAAAAGTCCAAAAATAAAGCAGAACAATCACCAGAAAGCCATGCTAACGATGGCATTGCTCTTGCCTGTTTTCAGTTTTTAGATTATTGGCCATTCCACAATTCTAATAGTCATGGATATGATTGGAAGGGTTTCGTTGAAGTAACAAACGCTCCTTTCGCTGTCATCAAACGTCCTCCTATTAGTCGTCGTCAACTTCACCTAATGGTTTTTTCTAAAGGTGGTAAACGACGTAAA
>NZ_JAPZRB010000166.1:0-8089 GCF_027531105.1 Microcystis sp. LE18-22.4A | reverse complement strand
TCAGTCTGTAGAGCGACCATAAGACCAGAACAGAGTAAATCTGTTAAGGCAGGTGCGAAAAATCCTTCGGGAAAGAAGCAGAAACCCAAATCGTGAGGTTTGGGAATCGCCGTCCGTTTTACGGCGGCGAGGATGTCAATTATGGCTTTTAGGCTATCATAACTTTTACCCCCCCCCTAAACAGTTACATTAATTCTATGATCAAACCCAATTTCCTATTTTTGTTAGCTATCGGTGTGAGCAGTTGGGGTCATAATTTCCAGACTTTACCCACGGCTAACGCTCAAACTCCACCTAGGTTAGAGCAACCCCAGACTGTCGCCACTTACGATCAGTTGATGAAAGCTGGTTACGAAGCTACAGCCCAAAGAAATTACCAACTCGCCTTAGAAAAATTTCAACAAGCTCTGGCACAACGTCCGAACGATACATTTGCTCAAAATGCGATCGCTAATACCCAGAAGTATCTAAGTCAAAACGCCGCGGCCGCCAACGCAGCCGCCGGAAATGAGACTTCACCAATACCGTTAATTGCTGGCTCGGCTCTGTTATCCATCGCTTTATTGGCAGCTTTACTATCGCTTTTCTTTCAATATCGTCCCAAGGGCAAAGCCTCAAAACCGCGCAAAAAGACAACTTACGTCAATCCTAAAAACCCACCCGACAACTCTTTTGAGGGCAATGGCAATTCCTTCGGTGCGGACACCAAAACCAGCAGTGAGATTAATGACAATTGGGAGGATGATTTCGCTTCTTCTTTGCCCGTACAAGCTACCTCCCGTATTCCGAACGCCGACTTAATCCTGAGTTTGATTGAAAGTCTGCGCGATGACGATCCCCGTACCCGTAGAAGGGCGGTTTGGAAACTAGCACAGATGTCTGATTCTAGGGCAATGCAGCCTTTAGTCGATAGTATGGTGGATGGGGATTCCTACGAACGCAGTTTAACCCTAGAAGCCCTCGCTCAAATCTGTACCCGCTCCCTGCGACCGATGAACCAAGCTTTGGCTATCTCCCTCCAGGATAAAAATCCGCAGGTGCGGAAAAATGCCATTCGGGATTTAACCAGACTCTACGATATCATGTCTCAGATCAGTCAATTAATTTGTCATGCCCTCGATGATTCCGATGAAGAAGTGCAAGAAACAGCACGCTGGGCAATCAGACAGTTAAATCTGCAATTACCGCCCCGTTTAGATATTGCTCCCCTAGAAACCACTGGTGAACCGGAAGATGATGACGTACAGGATACTTCCTTCACTGAAACCACACCCACAGAGGTGCAAAATTGAGTCGAAAACTGTTATTTATCTCCACCCCCGTGGGATTTTTGGGTTCGGGGGGCGGCGGTGGCGTAGAATTAACTCTTTATAATCTCGCTCGCACTCTGACCAGGCAAGGCTATCTGGTGCGGGTAGTGGCTCCAGAAGCCTCGCAGTTGCATGATATTCCCTTAATCACTGTAGCAGGAAATGCCCAGATTTCCGCCCAAAGTCAGGGCCGGCAAGCCCCGATTTTAATGCCCGAAAATGCCGTTTTGGCCAATATGTGGCACTACGCCCAACAGATACAAAATCAGTACGATTTAATTATTAATTTTGCCTACGATTGGCTCCCTTTTTATCTCACTCCTTTTTTTGCCACTCCCGTCGCCCATTTAGTCAGCATGGCTTCCGTTTCTTTGGCGATGGATCATATTATTGAAAAAACCTACAGCAATTTTCCCCATTTACTGGCTTTTCACACCCTCGCCCAAGCGGAAACTTTCTCCCTCTCTCCCCCCTATCGCTGTTTGGCTAATGGTTTAGACCTATCTTTGTATCAGTTTCGGGCCGATTCCTCCCCCTGTCTAGCCTGGGTGGGACGGATTGCCCCAGAAAAAGCTTTAGAAGATGCGATCGCCGCTTGTCAACAGTTAGGTGTGCCTTTACGGGTTTTCGGTCATATTTCCGATCCTCTCTACTGGCAAAATTTACAGGATACCTATAGTTTCGATTTAGTCGATTATCGCGGGTTTTTGCCCACTGAGAGCCTACAAAAAGAGCTAGGCGACTGTTTTGGCCTGTTGATGACCCCGCGCTGGGTTGAGGCTTTTGGTAACGTGGCTATTGAAGCTTTAGCCTGTGGTGTTCCCGTAGTTGCCTATCGTCGCGGTGGTCCGGTAGAAATTATCGAAGATGGAAAAACTGGTTTTTTAGTTGAACCCGATAGTATCGAGGGATTAGTTACAGGAATTAAAAATTTAAACCAGATCGATCGATATTTTTGTCGTGCAGTAGTCGAGCAAAAATATTCCCTAGAAGCTTTGGCAAATCGAGCTATTAATTGGTTTGAAGAAATTTTTTGTCAGTGAGGGAGCAGGGTTTTTAGCTGGAGTCTAATATAATAGAAGCAGCGATATGGTTCGAGAGTGCCTTTCTGTCACCATACAGCAACAGAAAGGCACAAATATCTACTCACCGGAGGTTAAAGTCATGAAAGCTTTAGTAGTTAAACCTCATCCAGTTATTTGGCTAGGTTCGCTCTGCGTAGCTTTTTTCCTAGTTCCTTGTCCTGGCCTAGCTCTGACGGTTCAAGAAGTACCCAATCCTCGACAGGTTTCCGGGGGATGGGTGACAGATAAAGCCGAGATTCTTCAACCGGAAACAGAAACCCAACTGAACCAGATGATCGCTCGGTTAGAAGCCAAAAACGGAGCGGAAATAGCAGTGGTAACTGTACCGGAAACTGCTCCCGCCGCCTCTCCTAAAGAGTTTACGACCAACCTTTTCAACTATTGGAAAATTGGCAAAAAAGGCCAAGATAACGGCGTGCTATTTTTGATTTCAGTCAAAGACCGCCGCGTAGAAATTGAGACAGGATATGGAGTAGAGGGGATTTTACCCGATGGGAAAGTTGGCAATATTATCGAGACACAGATAACGCCGCGCTTCCGGCAAAAAGATTTTGATGGCGGGACTTTGGCAGCGACCAGAGCCATAATTGTCTCCTTAGAACCATCCTTGAGTAAAGAGTTGACTCAAGATACCCCCCAGAATAATAGCCGAGGAGTACATTTCTGGATGTGGTTAGGTGTTGCTATTGGCGGCGGTTTGGTTATTTTTTACCTGATATATAGGATTAGCCTCTATCTAATTAGCGGCGGCAGTAGTTTTAGTGGTGGAGATAGCGGCGGCAGTAGTTTTGGTGGCGGAGATAGTGGTGGCAGTAGTTTTGGTGGCGGAGATAGCGGCGGCAGTAGTTTTGGTGGTGGAGATAGCGGCGGCGGTGGTGCTGGGGACAGTTGGTAATGGCTGTTTGTGATCAAACACAGTGAATCTTTTGGAAATTTTCTAAGGTTAGCCATGAACGACGAAGAAATTCGCATTCCTGAAGAAATTGTGCCAGAGGTGCTAGAACTTGCCTCGCGATACTATGCTGATTACACGCAGAGCTTCGCCGAGTCGGAATTAGTAGAGGCTGCAAAAGAAGTGCGGATTCCGGCTGAATTTATCCAACAAGCGATTCGGGAAGTTCAGAGGCAACGCCAGCAAAAGTTAGAGCGACAGAAGAAGGCGACACAACAACGCCAGAGATTGCTATCTGTGGGGGTAGGTATAATAGGGGTGATTGCGCTTTCGGGAATGTGGACATATAATACCCTGGTGAGTTCTGCCTCAAGAGTAAATGCAGCCTGGGCGCAAGTGGAAAACCAAATCCAGCGGCGTGCGGATCTCATCCCCAATCTCGTCAGCGTCACACAAGCATCTGCCCAACAGGAAAAAGCCTTAGTCACCTTGCTGGTGCAATCCCGTCAGTCCTATTTGCAAGCACTAACCCCCGCACAAAAAGCCGCTGCTATTGCCAAAATCGATCAGGCGATCGCACGTTTCCACCAGTATGCCGCAACGAATCCGCAGTTACAGTCTAGCCAACTGTATATCAACCTCCAGTACGAAATGGCAGGCACGGAGAACCGCCTAGCGGTGGAACGGATGCGATACAATCAGGCGGTACAAGCTTATAACCAGCAAGTCCAAGCATTTCCCACCTCGCTCCTCGCTAAAGCTTGGGGATTTCACCAGCAGTCCTTTTTCCATGCCACGAAATGAAACCCTGATAGTATCGAGGGATTAGTTACAGGAATTAAAAATTTAGACCGGATCGATCGATATTTTTGTCGTGCAGTAGTGGAGTAGTCCGGTTAAATCTAGCCTAGCATAAACTTTTCTATCGGGTTATCCCAGAAGGGTTCGGGATCAACCACGGAGGCACAAAGAACACAAAGTCAAAACAGATTCGATCTTAATTTTGCTTAGTTACTTAGGGTTTGCTGAATAAATCTAAAAACCTTGTTGGATAAGACTTTTAGACTTGTTTTCCCTCAAAAAGTGCCGACCTTTGGAGTGATTGGGGGGAAAATTCCTGGACTTTTTCCCTGAAAATTAGGTAATTGACCACCTGAAAATCGGTAAAACCCCACACCCCACCTGCCCCCCCGATGTCGGGGGGGTTGGGGGGGCCACACCCTGCCCCTAGGAAAAGCTTTTTCAGCAAACCCTACTTAGATAAATTTTGCTGCTAGAGTTGATTTAAACCCTGTATGATCTATGGCAAGATTGAACCAAGAATTGTTATGTAACGAGGCAGCTGTCTTCTCAGCTTTGGAATCTCAACATCAAGAATCTTCACGCTAAATTTTTGGACTGGGATATTCCTTAATTATTTTTGTTTATGAAAAGTTAGATGATAGCCTAAATCGTACTGCCAGTTTAAGAATTATCAGGACAATTTTTGTCAGTGCCGAAAGAACAGCCGATTTCCAGATGACTCGTGGTATCCGCAACATCTTAAACAATCAGGGAAACAAAGATGATTTAATTGCTTTTATTTTAGAGAAAAACTTACCTGTTGATGAAATGGAAGCGGCCAATATAGCTGATGAAATTCTTGTTCATCCCCTGGGGCAAGGTTTTTTAACTATTTCTAATGCCTTACAATGGAGATTACAATATACTAGGGTAATCGATCTTGCCGGTCAAGAAGAAGGATTAATAGCCATTTATAGAGAGAATTAGTGATGCAAGCTTCTCAGGTTAAAATTGAATATGGAGACTTTCAAACTCCCCCGGAGTTAACCGAAAAGATTTGTCAAAAATTATGGCAAATTCATGTTAACCCCGATGTTATTATTGAGCCAACTTGTGGTATAGGTAACTTTTTAAAAGCAGCAGCACTTACCTTTAAACAAACTGAAAAAATCCTCGGCTTTGAAATTAATCCTAATTATATCACTCAGATTAATCAAGATCGGCAAATATGCCAAGATAAAAGAATACAAGTTGAACAGAAGAATTTTTTTGATTGTGACTGTTATTCTCTGACTCAACCATGGACAGAAAATATTTTATTCCTGGGGAATCTACCTTGGATAACCAACTCAAAACAAGGACTTATTAACGGAAAAAATTTACCGCAAAAAAGTAACTTTCAAGGTTATCAGGGTTTAGATGCTATCACAGGAAAAAGTAACTTTGATATTTCAGAATGGATGTTAATTAAATTGATTGAATGTCTTAATCATCGTTCAGCTTATCTGGCAATTATCTGTAAAACGGCCGTATCTAGAAAAATTTTAAACTATATCTATACTCACAAAATTAATCTCGTTTACTCGGCAATTTATCCGATCAATACTCAAAAATATTTTCAAGCTAATGTAGATGCTTGTCTTCTGTTTTGTCAATTTGATTCTCATTCAGAAAATTATTTTTGTGATGTTTTCAATAGTTTTGAGTAAGGGGAATTTCAGCGCATTGGTTATCAAAATAATATCCTAGTCAGAGATTTAAATGCTTTTACTAGATTAAAATATTTATATCATAAGCATCCTCAAGAAAAATGGCGTTCAGGAATTAAACATGATTGCTCAAAAGTCATGGAATTGCAGTTAGTTAATGGAATTTTTGTCAATGGTTTAAAGGAAGTCGTTAATCTTGAACCCACCTATCTTTATCCTCTCCTTAAAGGTTCAGATGTGGCACAAAATCGCCTAAAGGTTATCAATAAATACATTTTGGTAACTCAGAAGTTTATCGGTGAATCTACAGAAAATATACGGGATATAGCACCAAAAACTTGGCAATATTTAGTTAATCATAAAAATTATTTTCTAGACAGAAAGAGCAAAATTTATCAAAATCAGCCAGACTTTTGCATATTTGGTGTGGGTTCTTACAGCTTCTCTCCTTTTAAAATCGCCATTTCTGGACTTTATAAAAAACTGAATTTTAACCTTATATTAACCTATCAAAATCAACCCGTTATTTTCGATGATACTGTTTACTTTTTAAGCTTAGATGATTTAGATACCGCTCAAAAAACCTTACAGCTTCTCAATTCTTACCTAGGCAGAGAATTTTATTCCTCCTTGATATTTTGGGATGAAAAAAGACCGATAAAAACCCAGATTTAAATAGTTTAAATTTATCGGTTTTAGCCGAGAATTTGAAACTATTTCAATAACTTGAACCTCCTTAATTAAGGCTAATTTAAGCAACTTATTTATCTGATTCAATTTATCTTGAACGACCGCTAGATTTTCCAATTCTTCTTTTTCTAATTTCCTGAGTAACTTTTCAGCTTTTGATTCTTCTTTTTTAATTTTTTCTTCTAGCCTTTGCCAATCACTTTTCTTTCTTGATTCACTTTCTACAATTAACCATCTTTGTTTTACTCCCCCATAATTAACTATTGTTTCTTTCCATTTATAGCCTTTTTTTTGTGGCTTTACTATTAGTTCTTTTTCGACCGGTTCTAGGGTTTCTAAGTTTTTTAGTGATTCTATTGACACAGATTGAATTAATTGGCCTTTTTAATAGTTAATGGTACTCTGGTTATCCAGTTCAAATCCTCTATTATTTTCAGGTTTTCTTGACTATATAAGGACCTATCTGCTACCATTATACTATCTAAATTTATTCGTCTCTTGAACTCTACTAATATATATCTGACCAAATAGGGCTTTATCTGATTCATTTCCATCTCCCGTTCTCATAAATAATGGTAAATCCCCATCATTACTTAGGGTTTGCTGAATAAATCTAAAAACCTTGTTGGGTAAACCTTTTAGACTTTTTTTCCCTCAAAAAGTGCCAACCATTGGAGTGATCGGGGGTAAAATCCCTGGACTTTTTCCCTGAAAATTAGGTAATTGACCCCCTCAAAATCGCTAAAACCCCACACCCTACACCCCACACCCCACACCCCACACCCTGCCCCCAGGAAAACCTTTTTCAGCAGACCCTACTTACTATCAAATCTAATACACATTGTTTTAGGTCAGGTCTATGGTCACGAGAATATCCTTGGGTTATTAGTATCGGTCTTTCTTTGATTATGTTTTCATTTTCTTCTTTCACTATTTCACCTTTATACTCGACCTCTAGGTGAAATGATGTGGAATCCAAATGAGAATATTTTGTTTCTATTTGAAACTTTTTAATCACTAATAATACTATTTATATAAATAGGGTTTGCTGAATAAATCTAAAAACCTTGTTGTATAAGACTTTTAGACTTTTTGGTTTCCAAAAAGTACCAGATATGGGAGTGATCGGGGGGAAAATTCAGGTACTTTTTCCCTGAAAATTGGGTAATTGACCCCCTCAAAATCAGTAAAACCCTACACCCTACACCCTACACCCTACACCCTGCCCCCAGGAAAAACTTTTTCAGCAAACCCTAAATAAACTATTCAATCCTATTTGATAAATTTCATCCAAGAATCTACCAATTTTATCATCGTTTAAATATTCACTTTTAATCTCATCTCCTAATAATTTTTCTACAGCTTTGTCTTCAAAAAATTGACTAAATACAAGGGGCGTGACACCATTTCTAGCCCATTGAGAATCATGGCTTTTAAGACTTGTCCCGAACTAATTTTTTCTCTTTTATCAATACCTAGGGCTTGCTGAATAAATCTAAAAACCTTGTTGGATAAGACTTTTGGACTTTTTTCCCCTCAAAAAGTACCAGATATGGGAGTGATCAGGGGTAAATTCAGGGACTTTTTCCCTGAAAATTAGGTAATTGACCCCCTCAAAAT
>NZ_JAPZRB010000588.1:0-1603 GCF_027531105.1 Microcystis sp. LE18-22.4A | reverse complement strand
GATTCGTTTATTTTCTACGATTTCAACAGTAATCCGTTTACGGTCAACGTCACAGTGGTTGCCCCCGTCCCTGGTAAACCAACAGGTGTCGCCGCTACGCCAGGAAGTGGGCAAGCGTCTGTTGTCTTTACGGCTCCCGCCTCCGATGGTGGCAGTGCCATTCTTGACTATACCGTCACATCAAATCCCGGCGGCTTCACTAAGACCGGTGCGGCCAGCCCGTTGACGGTCACGGGTCTGTCAAACGGCACCGCATATACTTTTACTGTCACGGCAAGAAACGCCAATGGCTCTAGTGCTGCGTCCGACCCTTCCAGCTCGGTAACGCCGAAAGCACTGCAAACCATTACCTTTAACCCTCCGGGTACGCAGACCTTTGGTACAACACCAAACATTTCAGGATTGGCAAGCGCAACATCTGGTTTGACTGTGACTTTCACATCCACAACAACCGGCGTCTGTACGATCACTACCGGTGGTGTGTTGACCTTTATCACGGCAGGCTCTTGTACGATTAATGCCGATCAGGCAGGCAATGCAACCTACTCGGCAGCAACAACGGTTCCGCAAACCTTTACTGTCAATGCGATTGCTCCAGGGGCACCAACGGCGGCGGTCGGCACTGCCGGGGACACTCAGGTCTCCGTCGCCTTTACCGCACCAGTTTCCAACGGTGGTAGTTCCATTCTTGACTATACGGTAACTTCCAGCCCCGGTGGAGCCACCGCTACCGGTGCAGCCAGTCCGCTGAACGTCACTGGCCTGACAAATGGCACTGCATATACCTTTACTGTCACGGCTCGAAACACTGCAGGTAATAGTTTAGCTTCCACTGCTTCCACTGCTGTCACACCTAAGGCAGCGCAAAACATTACTTTTGGCAATCCCGGTACGCAGACTTTTGGTACGACGCCGACCTTGACAGCTACGGCCTCTTCCAATTTAACGGTAACTTTCACCTCCACAACAACCGGCGTCTGTACGATCACTTCCGGTGGTGCGTTGACGTTTGTCACGGCAGGCTCTTGCACGATTAATGCCGATCAGGCTGGTAATGCTGCCTTTTCCGCAGCAACAACGGTTCCGCAAACTTTTACTGTCAACGCGATTGTTCCGGGAGCACCAACGGCTGCGGTGGGTACACCAGGAGACACTCAGGTCTCCGTCGCCTTTACCGCACCAGTTTCCAACGGCGGTAGCGCTATTCTTGACTATACGGTGACCGCCAGCCCCGGCGGAGCCACCGCTACCGGTGCAGCCAGCCCGATTAACGTGACAGGTCTGACAAATGGCACGGCATATACCTTTACTGTGACTGCCAGAAACTCGGCGGGCTCTGGTTCGGCATCTACAGCGTCCACTGCAGTCACGCCTAAGGCAGCACAAAGCATTACCTTTAACCCTCCCGGTGCACAGACTTTTGGCACGACGCCAACCTTGACTGCAAGCGCCAGTTCCACTTTACCGGTGACTTTCACCTCCACTACAACCGGGGTCTGTACGATCACTTCCGGTGGTGCGTTGACGTTTGTCACGGCAGGCTCTTGCACGATTAATGCCGATCAGGCTGGTAATGCTGCCTTTTCCGCAGCAACAACGGTTC